>CANPZR010000005.1 GCA_947589175.1 uncultured Lachnospiraceae bacterium
CATGCCTCGTCAAACCATATCTTTTTCATTGGTCAATGTCCTCGATTATTTCATGTTCCGTACCCTTGCCGGCATTAAGGGCGGCAATACCACGCTGCAGCTTTTCCAGATACTCGGCGTTCTGTTTTGACTTCATCATGTCGTTATACTGACGTTCTGAAATAATAACAACATTCTCGTTTTTTGGTCTTGAAACAATAAGCACTTCGCCCTTAAATGCCTGGTCGCAGAATGATTTAAAATTGTCTCGAGTTTTTATTCTTCAATGCTGTGAGAAATTAACATATCAAACAAAAAGATACATCAAAATGAGAAAAACTCACATATAATTGTTGATTTTTCGCTAAAAATGTATATAATAGAAAGTGGAAAAGAAAGTGAGGCAGCAAATATGTTGATTCAATTTAATTTTAAAAATTTTAAATCATTCAGAGAAGAGGCTACTTTGGACTTGTCTGCGGCAAAGATGACAGAGTTTGCAGATCGAGTAGTGACTATTGGCAGTGAGAAGATTTTGCCGGTTGCTGCCATTTATGGCGCTAATGCAAGTGGAAAGTCCAATATATACAACGCTTTTGAATATATGTCTGGTTATGTCGCAGATTCATTTAAGTATGGTGATGAAGAGGAACGATTTGGGCATTTGAGACCGACTCCGTTTTTGTTTGATGAAACATCAAGAGATGCCGAGTCCAGTTTTGAAGTATATTTTACACTGCCGGGAGATAAGGCTGAAAAGACATATAATTATGGATTTTGTATTGATAAAGAAGGTGTAACAGAAGAATGGTTAAATTCTAAGGCAAGGACAGCGAGAAAGTATAGTACAGTTTTTTACCGTAATGTGAATGAATTAGACTTGTCCGGTTTTCCCAAAAAAAGCAGGGATAATATTCAGGTGGCTTTGGAAAAGCAGGTGCTTATTATTTCTTTAGGAGCGAAGTTGAAGATTGATAAGTGTAAAGATATTAGAGATTGGTTCCTTGCAAATGAATTTGCTGATTTTGGCGATTTTGTTACAAATTTCTTCATGTCTCGCAGATTGCCTAAGGGTTTTGTGAGTGACAAGAACGTACAGCAGAAAGTTGTAGAATATTTCGCATCCTTTGACGAACACATTAAGGATTTTAGAATTGAAAAGGTTCCTCAGCAGGGTGATTCCAAGGAAGAAAAGTATAAGATTAATGCGCTTCACAAGATGGTTGGTTCGGATGAAATGGCGGAGATTCCACTGGAGTTAGAATCAGCAGGCACATTGAAAATGTTTGCTTTATATCCGGAACTGCAGGAAGTGCTGGAGAAGGGCAGTGTGTTCTTCGTTGATGAATTAAATGCTCGCCTGCATCCGTTGCTCGTAAGAAATTTTCTGCTTACATTTTTAAATCCGGAAATAAATACGAACCATGCGCAGCTTGTATTTACCACTCATGATACATGGCAGTTGTCTAATCAGCTATTGCGCCGTGATGAAATCTGGTTCGTGGAGAAGGATGACGAGGGTGTTACGACATTGTACTCGTTGGCGGATTTCGTGGACGAGGATGGCGCTCGGATCCGTAAGGATGAAAACTATGAAAAGAATTATCTGGTTGGAAAGTATGGTGCGATTCCTGCGTTGAAGCCTCTGACAATGATGGGAAAGGGCGGTTCCTATGGCGGGTAAAGGAAAAAGCTAAGGTTGAAAGCCATAAATAATTTTGTTTGTGCTATGGTTAATAGTGAAAGTGTAGATAGTTGATCGATGATAGAAAGAATTATCATAGTATGACGGAGGTCTGTGTATGAGTAACATTGTAAAAACTGATGACAATTACAAAAATTGGATTACTGATTTGAAAGGTCGATATCAGAGCAGTCAGATTAAGGCGGCATCGTCTGTTAATCGGGAAATGTTGATGTTTTATTGGTCTCTGGGACGGGATATTGCTATGTTAAGAGCGGAAAGCAGATGGGGAAGCTCCTTTATAACTGCCTTGAGTGAAGATTTGCGGGAAGCAATTCCCAATGCCAAAGGATTCTCAAAGACGAATCTATTTTATATGATAGGATTTTATCGGTTATATCATATGGGCGAAGAATTCCCCCAAGTTGAGGGAAAAATAGATGCTAATAAAAAATTCCCCCAAGTTGGGGGAAAATTAGAAGGTATTCTAAATGATGAAGTAAATCAGGCGGGAGTCGATATATTCAGTATTCCATGGGGACACCATAAGCTGATTATGGACAGGTGTAAGGACGATAGAGAAAAAGCATTGTTTTTTGTGCAAAAGACACTTGAAAATAACTGGTCAAGAGCGGTACTGATGAATTTTCTTGACACAAATCTTTACGAGCGTCAAGGTAAAGCAATCAGCAATTTTGATAGAACTCTACCTTCCTCACAAAGTGATCTGGCACAGGAAATGACTAAAGATCCGTATAATTTTGACTTTTTGACGATTACAGAGGGATATTATGAAAAGGAACTAAAGGATGCCTTGATGGATAATATACAGCGTTTTTTACTGGAGCTTGGTACGGGCTTTGCCTTTGTAGGACGAGAATATCGAATTGTAGTTGGTCAAACGGAGCAATTTATTGATATGCTTTTTTATAATATCATACTTCATTGTTATGTAGTGATTGAAATTAAAATAAGAGATTTTGAACCTGGTGATATGGGACAAATCAGTACCTATGTTGCTGCAGTAGATGGAATTTTATGCAAAGAAGGAGATGCAAGAACAATCGGGCTTTTGATATGCAAGACAAAAGACAATGTACTGGCACAGTATGCGGTCAATAATATCAATGCGCCGATAGGAATTTCCGAATATGAGCTTTCCAAGCTTGTACCGGAGAATTTTAAGGGTACGTTGCCAACAATAGAAGAAATTGAAAGGGAATTGGGCTGATGCTAGAAACAAATCAATAAAGCTTATTGAGACAGAGAACGATGAAAGGGTGACACCCCATAACAGAGAATGTGAATATTGCGCAGCGCCGAGAGGCCAAGTGAATTTTAAGCCTACCTGAAGTACGAGGTGGGCTTATTTTTTTGTTTCTTAAAATTGACTTGTATTGTAATGAAATATTACAATGTAGTAAGAAATTACAATGATTTCATTGTAATAGAACTCAGAGCGGACGCAGTCCGCTTGGGGAAAAATTAACGTAAACAGTAAGTGGGATAGCTTGTCGATTGCCTGATAATTGTCTGGGGCGTCACAAGCGTTCCCGGAACGGAGGAAAAGCATGACACGAAAAATCACAGGAAAACGGATGGAAGATTACCGGAATTATCTCTACGAGCAGGAAAAAAGCAAAAATACTATAACAAAATACATGTGCGACGTAGAGAAACTGAGGGAGTACGCGGCGGAGCGGAGCCTGGACAAAACGCTGGTGATCCGGTATAAGGAGGATCTGAAAAACAGCGGCGCGTACACGACTAACAGCATCAATTCTTTTCTCACGGCGGCCAACCAGTTCTTTGAGTTTATGGAATGGTACGACCTGAAAATAAGTTTGTACCATGTCCAGAAGGATATTTTCGCGTCGGAAAATGAGGAGCTGACCAGGGAGGAGTACAAAAGGCTGGTAAAGGCGGCCATGGAGAACAAAAATCCCCGGCTTGCGCTGATCATCCAGACCATCTGCGCCACGGGCATCCGGGTGAGCGAGCTGGCCTTTATCACCGTAAAGTCGCTGAGAAACGGCATGGCGTTTGTCTATAACAAGAAAAAAGAACGGAAGATTATTATCCCCAAAAAACTGCAGAAGGGGCTGCTCTGCTATGTCTATAAACATGGGATAAAAAGCGGGCCTGTGTTTCAGACGAAAAAAGGGAACGCGCTGGACCGTTCATACATATGGCGGCAGATGAAGGGCCTGTGCGGGAAGGCGGGCGTCGACGAGAAAAAGGTGTTTCCACATAACTTGCGGCACCTGTTCGCCCGGACGTATTACGGGCTGCATCATGATATCGTAAAGCTGGCGGGAATGCTGGGCCATAGCAGCATCGAGACCACGAGGATCTATCTGAAAGAATCTTTCGCTCACTACCGAAAACAACTGGAAGGGATGAATCTGCTGGTGGAAATATAATGAAAAATAAGCTCGATGGCAGATGAGAAATTGCGTTCGCAAACTGTATTTACAGTTTTTTCTCCATCGCCTCGTCGCGTAAACGCTCCGGAATGGAGAAAAAATCCACATAATTTATATTATGCGGATTTTCCCTCAAGACTAAAGGGAGTATACCATATCTCCGGGGCATATGCAAGTGCCAAATTTTCCATTTTTACAACGTATTATCACAATCGTGTAGGCTTTTCTGTGTCGGAACTCTTGGACTGACCGGTTAAGGACAGGCGTATTTTGGCTGTTTGTGGCCATTTTTCGTCCAATTTTCTTGGATTGATTTCCATAATATAAATTATGTGGACAAATCCGGATCAGGACAGAAGCCATAGAGAACATGCTGTACTAAGCGGTATGTCGTACAGGAGGCAGGGAGCGTTGAGGACGATTACGGAGGACCAACTGGAGGAGTTCCGGACGTGGCTCAGGGAGGACGTCCGGGCCAACGAGGAGACGGTGGCACAGTATATTTCCAAGCTGGAGAAATTAGAGGAATTTCTGGGCGGCGGGGCGATTACAAAAGAGTCCCTGGAGGCCTTCAAGAGCTGGCTGGTGGAGGATCGGCACTACAAAAAGAGCAGCGCCAATACCTTCTTGTTTGCTGTGCGCGGATTTTGCCGGGCCATGAACTGGGAGCCGGAAGTCACTGTCACAGCCTACAGCGTGGAGCCCACGCTGTTCAACGACGGCGGGCGCTACATCGCCAGACAGGATTATCAAAAGCTGGTGACGACGGCGCTGTATCTGGAAGATTACCGGCTGATGATGATTATCCAGACATTGTGCCATATGGACCTGCGCTTCTCCGAACTGGAGCAGCTGACGGTGGAAGCCGTGCAGAGAGGGTCCCTGGATGTACGGCGGCGCAAGTACCTCCGCACCATGAAAATCCCGGAGTACCTGCGGGATTCGCTGTTGGCGTATGTCCGGCATGAGCGGCTGGTATCTGGCATCCTGTTCCGCACTTCGGGAGGAAATCCCGTGAACCGCTCTAATATGTGGAAGGACCTCAAGCACCTGTGCCGGCTGGCTGGGGTGGACGAGGATCGGGTGAGTTTGCAGAAGTTGAAGATGCCCCGAATGCATGATTATTACCCGTTTTATCCGATGGTGGATTATTCAATGACGCCATAAAAGGCGGCATTGGCTCCATAAGGAGACAATTAGTGTCGTAAAGGTGACATTGCAGTAGGAGGCATGGCCATGTGGTATGTGGTTCAGACGACATCCGGACAGGAGCGGGACTGCCTTGCCGTGTGCAGGGCGAAGATCAATCCTTCCTTATATAAGGAAATGTTCGTGCCGCTCTACATCGACAAGATGCACTTTCGGAAGCAGTGGCACGATGTGAAAAAGGTTCTGTTCCCAGGGTACTTTTTTGTGGACACGGATGACATCGACGAGGTGGCAAAAGAGCTGTCGCATATCGACCGGCTCACTAAGGTACTGCGGAATGCCGAGCAGATTGCTCCCATTCAGAAGAAGGAGCAGGAGTTTCTCCAGGGCATGATGAACGAGGACTACATCGTGGAATGCTCTAAGGGATTTATTCTTGGCGATCGGGTGTGCATCACGGAAGGACCGTTGCGAAACCATTACGGATTTATTCGGAAAGTGGACAGGCATAGAAGGATTGCTAAGCTGGAGATTAATTTCTTTGGAAGAATGACGCCGGTGGAAGTGGGGCTGGAGATTGTCGCGAGGCTGACCGAGGGGCAGTTTGAAGAGCTGAAAAAGGATAGGCTGGAGACGTATGCAAGTACGCAAGAAGCCACTAAAACAAAGGCTAAATTTTCAGCAGAAAATGAGATTTTATCGGGAGATAAAGATTCAGCGGAAATTGCAATTTTAGCTGGAGAGACTGTGAAAGTAAAATCCGGCGTTTTTGCTGGAATGCGGGGAATTTTGCTGTCTGCAAATGAGAAAAAGGATGAGTGGCGGGTGAGGATCGAACTGTTTGAACACCCCACGGAAGTGGTCTTTTTAAGAGAGGAAATCATGGAAGAGAAAGATTGAAAAATAAACAGTATCGTCTGTTTTTCAATTTGATATTTGCGAAATATTGTTAGAAATATCTCTAACAGATGAAGCAATAAAAAAGACAGGAAACCAGAGAACGAGATGTCGAGTGTCGCATTATCGGAATCTGGTGGATATAGAGCGTGCAAGGATTGCCATTGGGAATTCCGGTTCAGAGAATCGGGAGTGGCGAAGCACGCCTTTTTATTAGGTAATAAGCGGTGCTTGGATGAAGTAGATGTTATAGGTATTTTTTACAGAAGTCTGTAAGCGTTGTTATAAGGGGATCTTTAGGATAATCACGAATATTCCCAGTAACTAGTGGTGCATTACAGGTTTTTGCCACTTCAAAAAAGGGCCTGTCATCCTCGTCGTTCATAATGATATCTGGAAGCGGGGCTGCTATGACAGAGATTCCATCCATGATAAAAGTGTCAAGAAGAAGGTCAACCTGCAAGCGTGAAAATTTGAATTTTGGACGCAGCAAAACATCCCGGTACTCTTCCATGATACGGTAGTCGTAGCAGGGCTGAATCGTCCCATTAACAACATGGGATATAAGCAGGGAAGCGTTACTATTTGGTTTCCATAATGCAGACACCAAAATGTTTGTATCTATAACAGCAATCATAAGGACAGCCTTTCCCGGCGTTCCCTGCGGGCAGCAGAGATTTCCGCTTCAATTTCCTCATCGTTCATATAGCCATTTTCAGCGGCGATGGCACGCATGTTGTTAAAGGCAATCATGGCCTTGGCTTGACGGATAGAACGGAGCATCAGTTCAAAATCGTCTTTAGAGATATCGAGTACTAGGAAAGTCGGCTTACCCTTATTAGTGATGATGGCTTCCCCGTTAGACTGGATATTTTCACATACGGTCCTGGTGTTGGTTCTTAAGTCGCGCATAGAATAGAAATTCATATAATCACCTCCACTAAAAGTATACACGATTAAGATTGTAAAATCAATGTGTTGTGTACATGTTTTTGGAAAGATTTTTGATAAAGGAGAATGAAATATCAAGGAGAACAAAAAATTGGTACACAAAGACAGCAGACGATTAAATATTGCTATGCTGGGCCATAAACGCATTCCTTCCCGCGAGGGAGGTATTGAGGTTGTTGTTGAAGAATTGAGTACACGGATGGTCCAGTTAGGACATAAGGTGACCTGCTTTAATCGGAGAGGCCATCATGTGAGTGGCAGTGAGTTTGACGGAGATAAGCTGGATGAGTATAAAGGCGTAAAACTGAAAACTGTTTTTACTATCAATCATAAAGGCTATGCCGCCATGAGTTCTTCCATATCAGCGGCGGTAAAAGCGGCCTTTGGGAAATACGATATGGTTCATTTTCATGCGGAAGGGCCGTGCGCTATGCTGTGGCTTCCTAAGTTAATGGGAAAAAGATGTGTCGCAACAATTCACGGCATTGACTGGCAGCGTGCCAAGTGGGGCGGGTTTGCCAGCAGATATATTAAATTTGGAGAGAAGATTGCGGCGAAATATGCGGATGAAATTATTGTGTTGAGCAGAAATGTCCAGAGATATTTCAAGGATACATATGGAAGAAAGACTGTGTATATTCCGAATGGTGTGTGTCAAAAACCGATAAGATTTGCTGAATTGATTAAGGGAAAATGGGGACTTGAAAAAGATAACTATATTCTGTATCTCGGAAGAATCGTCCCGGAAAAGGGTATTCATTATTTGATCCAGGCATTTAAGGATGTAAAAACAGATAAAAAACTGGTGATTGCTGGCGGGGCGTCCGATACGGGCGCTTATATGGGTAAACTCAAGGAAATCGCAAAAGGCGATGACAGGATTTTTTTCACGGGTTTTGTTCAGGGACAGATTCTGGAAGAACTGTACAGCAACGCATATGTTTATGTACTTCCCAGCGATTTGGAAGGTATGCCGTTAAGCCTTCTTGAAGCTATGAGTTATGGGAATTGCTGTCTGGTATCGGATATCCCGGAGTGTACCGAGGTGGTCGAAGATCAGGCAGTTGTGTTTAAGAAAGGAAATGTCGCTGACCTGCATGATAAACTGCAGATGCTCTGTGAGGATAAAGATAAAGTGGCCTTTTATAAAACGGTAGCGTCTGATTATATCTGTGATAAATATAGTTGGGATGATGTGGCAGAGAGGACATTGGAACTGTATCAGGGGCAAGGAAATCCTGTAAACAATTCTGACTTAAAAAGGCAGGAGAAAAAATCATTCGTCGAATAGGAGAAAATCAATGTCTGAAAATGTTCAGGGGAAAAAATTAAATGGAACGGTCATAGTGACCTATCGTTGCAATGCGAGGTGTTCCATGTGCAACCGCTATAAGGCTCCATCCAAACCAGAGGAAGAGATTAGCATTGAGACGATAAAAAAACTGCCGCGGATGTACTTTACCAACATTACAGGCGGTGAGCCTTTTATTCGCACGGATTTAAAAGATATTGTGCGAGAACTGTATAAGAAGTCAGACCGTATCGTTATATCCACGAATGGATTTTTTACGGATCGCATTGTGGACCTGTGCAAAGAATTTCCGCAGGTTGGCATACGGATTTCCATTGAAGGTTTGGAGCAGACGAACAACGAGATAAGAGGGCTTGAAAATGGATATCAGAGGGGCTATCAGACGTTAAAAACCTTGGTGGATATGGGCATGAAAGATGTCGGATTCGGCATGACAGTACAGGATAAAAATGCGCCGGATTTAGTTCCCCTATATCAGATTTCAGATGAAATGAATATGGAGTTTGCTACGGCGAGTCTGCACAACAGCTTTTATTTTGTAGAGGCAAAAAATATTATCCACGACCGTCCGATGGTAGCGCAGAATTTTGAAAACCTTATAAATAAACTCTTGGTAAGCAATAGTCCAAAGAAATGGTTCAGAGCCTACTTCAATCACGGATTGATTAATTATATTTATGGGCAGCCGAGGCTTCTTCCCTGCGATATGAGCTTTGACACATTCTTCATCGATCCCTACGGTGATGTGATGCCTTGTAACGGAACCAAGGATAAGGAAGTCATGGGAAATCTGAATGAACAGACGTGGGATGAACTGTGGAACAGCTCTGAGGCGGAAAAGGTGCGGGCAAAAGTTCGCCACTGTGACCGTCAGTGCTGGATGATCGGGTCAGTTAGTCCGGCAATGCATAAATATATCTGGAAACCGGCATGGTGGGTTGTAAAACATAAGTGCAAGAGCCTGTTTGTCAGCAAGCCGTACAGCATGTATGAGAACAAAATCTGTTGTGATTACAGAGATGGTAAGGTAACAAAGGAAGAATTGGATAAATGCTCGACTTGTGATTTGTGTGCACAGATTAATAATGGATTGAGTGCCGCAAGCCAGGAACAACTGAGGAATAAGACCGGCGAGGAGATTGTTGATGCGGACATCAAGAGGCAGATGGGAAAATAAATCATCTACAGTTTGAGAGTGTTATTAGTTTATTACTTCTAAACACAAGCTGATTATTCAACATAAACATGAAAGGATGGAAAAATAATGTCGGGACACAAGTTAAGCAAATTGCAAGAAGCGGAGTTTGAAATCCTTAAGGCATTTGTAAAAATCTGTGAAGAAAACAATCTACGATATTTTCTTTGTTATGGAAGTATGATAGGGGCGGTACGTCATCAGGGATTTATCCCATGGGATGATGATGTAGATGTTGCAATGCCGCGTCCTGATTATGAACGTTTTGGTCAAATTGCGGATAAGGCTTTACCGCCGGATTTGTACTATAGCACTTATAAGCTGGGCGCAGAACATATTACTTTGTCCTCGATGATAATGAATAAAAACAAAAATTTCACACTGAATAATGCCAGTAAGGTTATGAAAACCGGTGCATGGATAGATGTTTTGGCAATAGATGGGGCTCCCAGACCCGGATTAGGGAGAAAAATTTTCTTTCTGAAATATATGTATCGCCGAACGATGTGTCAGCTCGCCCATTTTGACGAGATAGTTAATCTTCAAAAGAAACGGCCATGGTATGAAAAAATAGCGATCAAGGCTGCACAATTTACGAAGATTGAAAAGTTTCTTGATGGAGCAAAATGCGGGGAGAAGTATCATAAACTTATCAGCAGGATACCTTATGATGAAGCAGAGGAAGTAGCATCATTCCAAACCGATGATCGCTTTGAAGGAATTGTCCCTAAAAAAGTTTACGGAAATGGAACGAGATACAAATTCGAAGATATTTATGTCATTGGACCAGATGACTATGATACATATCTGAAATGTTGGTATCCTGATTATATGACCCCTCCTCCAATGGAATTGAGGAATCGCCATAATGTGAAGGAAGCGGAATAATGAGCGAGTTTCAAGCGATTTTCAGGAAAGTGAACGGTGGGAAGGTACTGAGGGAATATGCACAGGCACATGTGTTTTTGTACGCTCTTGCCGTAACGGCCATTGAGGGGATCTCAAAAAAATCTCTGGAGCTGGTAAGGGAATCCGTCAGCAATAAGATCGTAAAAAGGCTGCGGAAAAAATATACTCCGTTTATCAATGAGTTTAAAAAAGGGGATGTCGAGAGGGCAAAGCTTGTGCGTCGGCACAGTAAGAAAGTATGGGTATGCTGGCTGCAGGGGATGGAGTATGCCCCTGAAATCGTGAAAAAGTGTTACCAGTCTTTGTTGGATAACCTAGTTGACAGAGAGATTGTCCTGCTCACGGAACAGAATTATAAGGAATGGGTCACATTCCCGGATTATATCCAAAAGAAATTCGATGATGGAGTGATTGGCCGCACGCATATGTCCGATCTCCTGCGGTTGGAGCTTCTGGAGCATTATGGAGGAACATGGATCGATGCCACGGTGCTATGCACCGGAAAGAATATCCCTGGATTCATCTTGGATTCGGATCTGTTTCTCTATCAGATTATGAAACCGGGACTGGATGGCCATGCTCAAAGAACATCAAACTGGTTTATTACGGCCTGCACAAATCAACCAATCTTGTTGCTGGTGAAGAGCTTGCTTTATGAGTACTGGGAGACGCATGATACGGCAATCGATTACTTTTTGTTCCACGATTTTATGGAGCTTGCCATTGAGGCTTACCCGGATGAATGGCGGAAAGTAGTTCCTGTGAGCAGTTCAATTCCTCATATATTGCTCCTGAGGTTTGGTGAAGAATATGATGAGAGAATATGGGAAGCAGCCAAGCAGATGACGCCGTTTCATAAACTGTCGTGGAAGCTTACAAATGAAAAGCTGGAAGAAATGGAGCGTCCAAATACTTATTATGATGTCATTATAAAATCGCATAAGGGCTGAATTACTTCACGAAGAAGCGATAAATGCGATATGAAAAGGGTTCATACTTGTGCAGGAGCATAAATCACAAAGAGGTATAATGATGGAATTCGGGACTGTAATCGATAAATTATCCTGGGCGCGGAAAGAAGCAATCAAAACGAAAGAAATGGCTGAAGCCGTTATTGATGAATATGGGGATCATTTAAAAGATGGCGTGTGGGAGATTCACTTTACAGACAAGGCATGGTTGATTCGAGTTTCCAGCGCGGGACATGCTTTTTTTCGTGCGCATTTTAAACATTACAAAAGTGAGTTGCAATGGCAGACGCTTATACGAGCATATATACAGAATTTTCTTAGCAAAAAATGGAAGTATTGGTGCGCTGGTGACGAAGCCCATGCTTTTGAAGCCGATTGTGTTCTGTTCAGTAGAGATGGAAGCGCGTATTTCTTCGACTTGGCTAGTGGAGTTGTAGAAAAAAAGCATAACTCAAACAGTAAAAACGGATATTTGATGCTGAAGGATGCGGGATATTGGGACATCTTTCTTACCCCCGTAATCAGCATTGAAGAAAAGTTTACATATGAAAGAATAATAATGAGATCCAAGAAGCTCATCGACGATAAAGACCGATTCAAATATATTATTGAGAAATATAAAGAGTACTTCGTCGCTGCGCAGCCGGTGGAGCAGCATACGATTGGAGAAATCATCGCGCCCTATATCAGTTTTATCCCCGACTATAATACGATTTTTCCTTTGGATCTACAAAAACTCTTGATAAACTATTATATCCTGCACGGTGATTTCACTTGGGAGAATACGTTCTTCGACAAAGAAGGAGATATGTACGTCATTGATTATGAGCTGGCAGGGATAATGCCTTTTTTTCAGGATCTCCTTTATTTTGCAACATATAAAATAGGCATTTGGCAAGAGGATTGGAAAATCTTGGATGATTTAATGGATGCCTCCACCGAAATAGGTCGAGCGTTTGAGGAAATTCTGGATTTGCAGGGGATTCCAAAACGCAGGGAAGTAAAACTTATACTGTCCTTGCTGACGAGGATAAGTTTTTATGCTCGGCTCATTGACGAGAAATTCTGGAGTGAGAGAAATATTGTTGATATCATTTGCAATCGTGAAAAGGACATGGTTAAAAGGATTGTTTCTCGATATGCAAAGTAAATGATGAAAGTGTTTTTCCAAAGGTCTCATGTCTGAAGAGAGACGGGTACATAAGGAGATATGAGGAGGATGTACTATGATATGCTTTATCGTATTACATTATATGGTTATGGAACAAACGATTGAATGTGTGGATAGTTTGTTGCAATTAAATGGTGAGAAAAAAATAATCATCGTTGACAACGCTTCTAAAAATGGATCCGGCAAAAAAATGGAGTTATATTATTCGGATAGCGATGATATTGTGGTAATACTGAATGAAGAGAACTTGGGGTTCGCGAGAGGCAATAATGTTGGATGCGCGTATGCCAGAGAAGTGTTTCACCCAGATTATTATGTTGTAATGAATAATGACGTCTTAATTCGTCAGAAGGATTTTATAGAGAGGATTAAATCTATTGACGAGCAGGAATCTTTCGATGTATTGGGACCGGATATTTTTGCCGTGCGGACAAATGACCACCAAAGTCCGAAGAGTCTCCAAAATATGACGATAAAGAGAGCGGAGTTTATACAAAAAAGTCTGGAGCGCAAAATCAAAGGCGGGATGATACCTTCAATAAAGTATTTTTTGAAAAAGATCAAGTTTGTGGGTAATTTCTATGAAAAGGTAGTCCGGAGAGAGCCTAAAATTGACCGGAACCATAAACACTACAACGTTCCGATTCAGGGATCCTGTTTTATCTTTTCGCATCGCTTTATGGAAAAGAGAACGAACGCCTTTTTCCCTGGAACCTTTTTATACTTTGAAGCTGAGATTCTTGATTACGAATGCAATAAAAATGGGTTCAAAGTAGTCTATGATCCATCTTTACAGGTATATCATAATCAAAATGTTTCCACTATCGCCGTATACCGAAAGAAGAAAGAGCGAGATCGATATATAATGCAGCAAAGTTATAATTCAATTACTGAGTTTCTTAAAGTTTATGGAGGCAATTAGTGTTGAACGTTCGACTCATAGTTTGAAAGGATGGATGAAAAATGAAAGTACTAATTGTTTCTCATAGCAGTAAATTGACAGGCGGGTCAGAAAAATCTCTGGTTGAAGTGATTCGCTATGTGGTGAATACGCAAAAAGAAATTGAGTTATGTTTGTTTTTGCCGAAAGAGAAGGGGAAATTCGGCGCACTGGCCGAGGAATATGGTATCGATGTAGAGGTATTGCCATATCATCAGCTTTGTTTTCAACCTGAGTGTGTAAAGGCATGGAAAAAACCTTTGTATCATGTCAGGATATTGGCTGCGGCAATTTGGGATGCGATGCTGGCATTGCGTTTGTCCGCAAGAATGAAGAATCGCTTTGATTTGGTATATTCCAATACAAGCACTGTTTTTTTCGGCGGATTTCTGTCAAGGATGCTCCATATTCCTCATGTGTGGCATATCCGTGAGTTTAGTAGTGAATACGGACGCAGCTTTTTCGCAGGAGCTGAGTATTTAAGGAAGCATTTGGCAGATCGTTTTTTGGTTCCTTCGCAAGCGCTCGCGCATAGTTATCAAAACCATATCAATCACGAGAAGGTAAACGTG
Organism: uncultured Lachnospiraceae bacterium; assembly: GCA_947589175.1. GTDB lineage: Bacteria > Bacillota > Clostridia > Lachnospirales > Lachnospiraceae > Eubacterium_F. The sequence continues at coordinate 14,157 of CANPZR010000005.1, forward strand.
ATTTATAATGGTGTGCAAGTGCCATCTCATGAGCGCGCTAAACATACAGGCATTAACATGCTGATTTCAGGCTCGATTCAACGCGCCAAAGGCCAAATGTTTGCTGTAAGAGTGTTGAACGAACTGAAAACACGCGGGGGGGTGGCATATGGACGCTTCATATTGCTGGAAGCTTTGTTGATATTGAGGAAAAAAACCACATTTTGGAGTATATTCAAGCATATCACTTGGCACAAAATGTGTTTTTGCACGGATATGTAGAAGACATGGTCACCTTGAGACAATCGATGGACATCGAACTGATTTGCTCAAGGTGTGAAGGATTTGGCAGAAGTACAGTAGAGGGTATGTTGAGCAGAATGGTTGTTGTTGCAGCGGATTGCGGCGCAACACCAGAAATTATTACTCACGAAAAAACCGGTTTTCTCTATCCGCCGGAGGATAGGGAAGCGCTGGTTGCTTTGCTTTTACGGATTGGACAGGATACTGCGCTGCGAGAACGAATTGGGATCGCAGCACAACGAACTGCCAAGGAGAAATTTGGCGTTGATCGGTATGTTCAGTCCGTTGTTGCACAGTGGAATGAAGTGGTAGTTTCTCAACGATGATGCTTCCATCCTCTACCTGTCTTCTTAGATAGATGGAGGGAGAAGTTTGATTTCTGTTATTATTCCTACGTACAATCGGGCTACTACTTTGCTGGCCGCAGCACAAAGCGTGCTGGGACAGAGTTATAAGGATCTTGAATTGATCATTGTCGATGACGGTTCGACAGATGATACTGAAAATGTGGTGAAGAGTCTGCGTGATGAAAGGGTACGCTATATTTACTTGAAGAATAACCAGGGAGCGTGCGCGGCAAGAAATCGTGGTATCAAAGAAGCGCAGGGAGAATACATTGCTTTTCAGGACAGCGATGACTTCTGGCACAGCAATAAACTAGAAACGGAATTAGAATTCTTGTACCGGGAAAATGCAGATGTTGTATTTTGCGCGATTCATAGATATGAGGTGGGCAGCCATGTTCCAAGAATTATCCCCATGGAAAGAGCCGATGCAATTAATCATTCGGATAGTTTATTAAATCTGCTTTTGAAAAAAAATGTAGTATCGATGGTCACTGTTTTATGTAAGCGCGCTTGTGCGGAGCAGATCAGTTTTGATGAAAGCATACCAAGACGGCAGGATTGGGACTGGGCGATTCGAATTGCACAACGATACAAAATGTACTATCTGGATCAGGTTCTTGTTGATTCATATGTCCAGCCGGACAGCATATCTCAGTCCAGTGAGAAATTTCTAAATGCGCTTTACATCATGCGAAAAAAATATGCGTCGGAGATTGAAGGATGTCCTGATATAAAAAAGAGATGGGATATTTTAATTGCAGAGGCAGAATTCGATGCAGGCGTGCCGGCTTGGAAGGGATGCATAAGGGCGTTTTTTGAAACAGGCAAATTGAAAATGGGCGTTAAGGGAGCCATATGCCTTTTTGGACTGCAAAAATGGTATCTTAAGCACAGGAATAGGTGAAGCTTTATGGACAGGAATCGTTTGATGGCGAAAAATTTTTTTGTTTCAACCGGATTCGCACTGATTAATTTTTTCCTCGGTATCTTTGAAGTAAAGATATTTTTGGCGCGGTACGGCGACATTGTAAACGGATTGGTTCAAACAGGAAATCAAGCGTTGGCATATCTGTCGCTGATAGAAAGCGGTATTTGCGCCGCTTTTTTGTACCATCTGTATCGGCCTCTCAGCCAGGAAGATTATATGCAGGTCTCCAGCCTGTATAATGGCTTTAAAAGAGCAATGCGCCGCGTGACGGTTCTGATGCTCGTGGCCGCATTTGGCATATGCTCTGTAATGCCGCTGGTCATTAAGGATAAGACGCTATCCTATAGTTTGTCTTTTGGCATATTATCCATGCTCAGTATTCGCTATATTGCGCCTTATGCAATATCATTGGCACCCAAGTATATGTTAATTGCGCACGAAAAGAAATTTCTTGCCGAAATTATAGATGGATTGAAGCTGACCTTAGTCTATTTTTTGAATATTATCATATTGACTCTTTGGGAGCCTCCGATTTGTATATTGCTTCTGATGAACGTCATGGTTGTATTTTTCACTTGTATTCTATGCCTGCTTATGATGCGAAAAGAATACGATGGATTGTTGAGAGGAGAAGCTGTACCTGATTTTACGCCAACAAAGATGTCAAAAGATTTACTGGCACATAATATTTCAGGGTTGGCGTTTAACAGTTGCGATAATATCGTGCTGGCTACGATGAGCCCTTCGCTTGTAGCTACAACGATTTACAGCTCCTATAATAAGTTGATTTCGAACATTATATCGACTGGGCAGAAAATAATTGAAGGAGCAAATGGCTCGATCGGTATCAAGATTGCAAAGCACGACAGCAATACTTATGACGTATTTCGAGAGTTGATTTCGTTTTCGCAATACTTTTCATCTATTCTGGCGATCGTAGTTATTGTATGTATCAATAGATTTATAGAGATATGGCTGGGAAACAGTTATGTTCTCGGAGCGACAGAGGTCTATCTTTTTAGTGGAGGAATCTATGCGGAAATCGTGCTTCGCGCTTATTTGACGGCGCGAAATGCAAAAGGGTTATTTCACGAGAGTAGAAATTTTACAATAATCCAATCCGTTGTAAATATCGGACTCTCCGTTATATTGGTAGGGCGTTGGGGAATTGCAGGTGTGCTATTTGGAACAGTTGTTGGCAGATATTGTATTGCCCTCCCGTGCAATTACCGTTTGGTATATGCTGAAGTTTTCCCCGACGAGGTCTCGAGATGGTGGGAACAGATAACTTCACCATTGCTGATCATTGCAATTTCTGCCGGGATCAATATGGCTATGGGTGATTTTTTTAATGGGTTGGATCCTTATATAGATTTAGCATGTCGAATCGTTGCGAGCGTAAGCGTGGCAGGGATTGGATGTGGTATATATCAAATGCTTACGGATCGGTGGTTTCTGATATCGTTTCGGAGAATAGTGAATCTGCTAAAAAAATAAGCGCGAAAGAGAGGAAAAAAGATGAGCGGTACAACTAAGTTCAAGATACATACTTCCTGGTTGGGGATATACTTTTTTTTCGCGGCAGCTGCATTGCTAATGCCTGTCGGGTTGAGCAATATTATACCTAGCGCCGTTGGGCTTTATCGTATGCTTCAGATGGGTTTTTTTTTAAGCGCTCTTTTGATTGTTCTTTGGGTTAGAGAGAAGCTAGGCATTATTACTTGGCTCATTATCATATATTATTTGTTTTCATTTTACATGAGTAGAGTGTATTTAGGGAATGATGTTTCATCTTCGGAAACAATCATTGTAATATCTCTGTCGATTATATGCTCGTTTGGATATCAAAACTACCGAAAGACGTTTCTTAACTCTTTTACGCGTTATTTTGAGATTATAGCAGTCGTGCAAATTATACTTCAAATCTTATATCCGAACGGTATGTATGAAAATGAAGGGTATTATCAGAATTGGATTCTAGGATTTAAGAATATTCCCATCAGATTATTGCTTCCCGGAGCTTGTTTGGAAATCCTTCTTTTTATAGAAAACAATGGATCAAAACAGCTTCCTCAAATTTTCTCTCGACCGGTAATATATCTCGTTGCGTTCAGTTACATTGTTTTCACGTCTGAATCGGCGACATCTATCGTGGGATTGTTTGTTTTTTTAGGTCTATTATATTATAGTTTTGTACTACATAGAAATTTTCCGAAGGCAATTAACTTTATAAGCATTGCCATAATTTCTATGATTTGTTTTCTGTTGGTATATTTTGCCAGGATTCAATACTATTTTGATTATTTGATTACAGTTCTGCTGGATAAGAATATGGATTTCACAGGAAGAACTCGCATATGGGATATGGCATTCAAGTTGGTAAAACAAAATTTATTCATCGGTGTAGGAATGCAATCATCATTGAGAACAATTCTGCGTGGCGCTACTCACGCGCACCAATATTGGCTCAATATACTGCTGACTACAGGAGTGGCGGGATTTGTGATTCATATATTTATATATGCGATTACTTCTTATCAAGCGAGAGACTTTTTAAAAACAAGCAGCGTAAAAGTATTCATGGTTACGATAATAGCTTTCATGATCATGGGTATTGACGAGGCTTTGGTTTATGGCTATATGATATTGCCTTTGCTCGCCATGGCATCGGAATATGGTAAGCAAGACAAATTGGTTCGCCTGAAGATTAAGACTATGGATATTCTTGCAGGGTAAGGGAAGGAGAAGGATTATGGAACTGTTTGCAAAGTTGCTTAGCAAGGAAGAAAAACTGGCCGTAGTTGGTTTGGGATATGTTGGTATGCCGATTGCGCATGCTTTTGCCAAGAAGGGCATTGATGTGATCGGCTTTGACTTAAACGGTGCAAAAATAGAACTCTACAAATCAGGCTTTGACCCAACAAATGAAGTGGGAAATGATGAGATCGCAAAGACAAAAATCTCTTTTACTTCGAATGAAGAAGAGCTCAAGAAGTCAAAATTTCATATTGTGGCGGTTCCTACGCCAGTTAATATAGATCATACCCCGGATCTTGCCCCAGTAATCTCTGCATCAGAGATTGTTGGCAGAAATTTGGTTCCTGGAGCAATTGTGGTTTACGAATCGACGGTCTATCCAGGCTGCACAGAAGATGTGTGCATCCCGATACTTGAAAGAGAATCGGGTCTGAAATGTGGTTTGGATTTCAAAGTTGGCTATAGCCCAGAGCGCATCAATCCCGGAGATAAGAACCATAGATTGGAAAATATAAAAAAAGTGGTTTCTGGCATTGACGGGGAGTCCTTGCAGGAAATCGCGTCCATCTATGGTATTGTCATAGAAGCGGGAACTTATTCGGTTTCAAATATTCGAACTGCAGAAGCCATTAAAGTTGTTGAGAACAGCCAGCGCGACATTAACATTGCCTTTATGAATGAATTGGCAATGGTTTTCGACCGTATGGATATTGATACAAATGAAGTCGTTGACGGAATGAATACCAAGTGGAATGCATTGGGATTCCGCCCCGGTTTGGTAGGCGGCCATTGCATAGGCGTGGATCCTTACTATTTTACGTATGAAGCCGAGAAGTTGGGTTATCACAGCCAAATCATATTGAATGGGCGCATTGTGAATGACGGTATGGGAACATATATAGCAGATGCGACCGTAAAGCAGCTTATCCTTGCCAAAAAGGCGCCCAGGAAGTGCAAAGTGGCTGTTTTCGGTCTGACATTCAAAGAAAATTGCCCCGATATTCGAAACAGCAAAGTTGTGGATGTTTTCAAACGATTGCAAGAGTATGGCATTTCGCCTTGTGTGGTTGATCCTTGGGCCGACCCGGATGATGTTTTTCGGGAATACCAGTTGGAACTGACGCCGTTTGAAAATGTGAAGGATATGGATTGTTGCATTATTGCGGTTAAGCATCGCGAGTTTAGCAATATATCATTGGAAACGTTAAAGACTAAGTTTAGGCCGGGTCCAGATCAGGAAAAGGTTTTAATTGATGTGAAAGGATTGTATCCTGTTGAGACGCTGCGAAACGCTGGCCTTCGATACTGGAGATTGTGATGTTGGCTGATTTGATGACTTTCACAAGGAAGGAGAAGCAAACGACTCTATTGAGAAGATTGCATAACAATGTATGAAGCAAATAAAATGTGCCATAAAGGCTTTTGCTGCGCTCATCCTTGCATGTGTTTTAATGAATGGAATATGCACAGTGTATTACCATTATCCTTATTGGTTTGATCGTTCCGTAAATGCGACGCTTTCGATTTGGAGACCAAAAGCATTTATACTGCAAGGCAGAGAAGGGTTCGGTTATCATACTGTGGATGGAAACGGGTATGTTAATGAAGATCTACCATTAAGGGAGGGGGGTACGTGCTTGTTTTAGGCTCATCTCACACACAAGGGAAGGAAGTGGAAAGTGGAAAAAGATATACAGATATTCTAAACGACTTACTTTGTACTGCAAATGACAAGGCAAGATCATTGGAAGTATACAATATGGGCGCCGATGGACATCATTATCCGGATCTTGTATCTGGGTTTGAGGCTGCAATTAAAGAGTTTCCAGAATCTTCCTGTGTTGTATTGGAAACTGGGAGCACTGATTTTGAGATAGAAGAATTAAAAGCGGCTCTTACTTCAAGATCATATGATGACACACAAACCGGTTCACAGTTAGTGGGTTCAATGAGCACATCTTTAAAAGCCAAGGCGTTTGTGAAAGAAAACCTCCCGTTGATTTTGTGCCTTAAAAATAAGGTGTCTAATTCTGATATTCGTTTTAATGGCGCATTTGGTTTGTTTAATTCTATCACGACTCCGCCGTCAGATATGCCGTATGATGAAGATGCCTATTATTATGCCGTCAAAGCAACTGTGGAGAAGATGGCACATATCTATGACGGGAAGATAGTTATTATGTATCATCATGCGATGAAGCTAAATTGCGATGGAAGTCTCGAGAAGGATAATGAAAAAACATATGATGCATTTAAACGAGCTGTTGAAGATGCAGGCGTAGTCTTCCTCGATTTACAGAACGCTTTTTTACAGGCGTATGACCGATATGATGTCTTGCCTTATGGGTTTAATAATACATCGCCTGGAACAGGCCATATGAATCAGTACGGGCATCAAATTGCAGCGCATGAGTTATATGCTGTTCTGAAAAGGAGGCGATAATAATGCAGTTTGTTTCTATACAGTTCTTTTTCTATTTTGTGCTGCTGATAGCAGCTTTGAAAATAAGCAAACAAGAAAACACACGTCAATGGGTGCTTCTTTTCGCCAGTTATATCTTTTATGCCTATTGGGATTACAGATTCCTTGCATTGCTATTGATCCAAACATGTGTGGCGTATTTCACTGGACTATTTCTTGCGCAAAATAGTAACTCTAAAGGAGCTCTCGTTGGCGGCATCACAGCTACATTGATTGTATTGGGGTTCTTTAAGTATTTTAACTTCTTTATTGAAACTTTCTGTAGAGTGTTTTCTATCGCAAACACATTCAGTTTAAGTATTATTTTGCCAACAGGAATTTCATTTTATACATTTCAAGCAATCAGTTATATGGTTGATATATATCGTGGGATCATACCGGCAGAATGTTCTTTCAAGAGAATTGCAGTTTATATTGGATTTTTTCCCCAAATTATGTCGGGTCCCATTGTAAAAGCGCATGACTTTCTGCCACAACTTCAGCACGAACATAGAGTACAGAAAGAGAATCTCATACAGGGAGGTCAAATATTCCTGTTTGGTGTAGTAAAAAAGTTTGTAATTGCAGACCGTCTTGGTGTATGCGTTGATGCTATATACAATGCACCTGCCGCTTACAGTTGGACGGCTATTTTGATTGCGGTTTTTACATATTCATTCCAGATATATTGTGACTTTTCTGGTTATTCGGATATGGCCATAGGGATTGGGAAAGCTTTAGGATATGATTTGGGTAGGAACTTTAACTGCCCCTATATTGTATCAAGTCCATCAGATTTTTGGAGAAGGTGGCATATCAGCCTATCCAGCTGGTTTAAAGAATATGTATACTTCCCTCTTGGGGGAAATCGAAAAGGGTTATCGAGAACTTTACTGAATCTTATGATCGTAATGCTACTTAGTGGGTTATGGCACGGCGCCTCATGGACATTTGTGTTTTGGGGAGCGCTACACGGGATTGCTTCCGTTATGCAAAAGCTTTTCAATGAATGTTATAAGAAATCTGGCCAGCAGCATACCAACAGTAGGACGAAGTACATATTATGTGTTCTTGCTAACTTTGTTTTTGTTAGTTTTTGTTGGATACCTTTTCGAGCAAGTTCGTTTGAGAATATGTTTGCTGTTATAAAGGGACTTGCTACATTGCAAGCGGGAATCCGATATGTATATGCTTATGCTGTTGTATATGTGGGAATCTGCGTGCTAAGCACGGTTTATGTAGCTGTTCGAAGAAATGGGAATGCCGAATACCCTCAATTGAATTTCACGAAATTCAGTTCATGGGTTCTTTTATGGTTGGTATTGTTAGTGGTAGTTGTTTTTTCCTATGAGGGGAATATAGCATTTATATATTCTCAGTTTTAGGATATGAAGTATTATGCTTTGTGACATAGGCACTAACGGCGAGATAGCTTTTTGCAAAGACGGAAATCTAGCGGATTGTGAAAGAAGCCGTCCCAGTCAATCTCGGAGGCAATCCGGATTTTAACGAGCGCTTCGTCGATCATCTTTATTTTTGATTCTAAAATGGACAACGATCGGTAAAACGAGCGTTTTTGTTTGCCACTTTGTTCACAAAAACGAAAGGAGACACGTTCATGAATTTACAGGAATCAAACATTTTGCGAACACTGCTCAAAGAGCCGTTTGTCAATCAGCGCATTTTGGCGGAGGCGTCCGGGCACAGCCTTGGCATTGTGAACCGGTCTCTGCGGTCATTGATTGAAAAAGGCTATCTCAACGAAGCCGCGCAGCTGACGGGGAAAGCAAGGGCGGAGATAAAGGAAAAAGCGCCCCGCAATGCCATTATTCTGGCAGCGGGTTTTGGCATGAGAATGGTTCCGATCAATCTCTCGACGCCGAAAGCGCTTCTGGAAGTCAACGGCGAAAAGCTGATTGACCGCCTGATCAGGCAGCTAAAGGAGGCCGGTGTGAATGATATAACTGTGGTGGTCGGATTTATGAAGGAATCGTTTGAATATCTGATTGACGAGTACGGCGTGGAACTGGTTGTCAACGAGGAATACGCCATAAAAAATAATCTCCATTCCCTGGCTCTCGTTGCTGACCGTATTCACAACACTTACATTGTTCCCTGCGATATCTGGTGCGACAGCAATCCGTTTGATCCGACGGAACTATATAGCTGGTATATGGTCAATGATCTCATAGAGGAGGAGTCGGATGTGCGGGTTACCAGGAAAATGGAGCTCGCCATCATCCCGGAAAAAAGCGCCGGAAATGCGATGATTGGCATTACATATCTGCTGGAACCGGAAGCGTCGGCTGTGCGTGAGAGGCTTAAAGTGATGGATATTGAAAAATATGCGGACTGTTTTTGGGAGGAAACCTTGTACGCAAAAGACCGCATGATTGTCCGCGCGAGGGTTGTAAAAAGCACGGATGTGACAGAGATCAACACCTATGAGCAGCTCCGCGATCTTGACTCCGATTCCAATCAGCTCCAGTCAGATGCTATCAAGACGATTGCAAAGGCGCTCAAATGTAAAGAAGATGAGATAACAGATATCAGCGTTCTGAAAAAAGGAATGACGAACCGCAGTTTTCTTTTCAGCGCAAAGGGCGGGAAATATATCATGCGGATCCCCGGCGAAGGCACGGACCAGCTGATCGACCGTGAGCAGGAGGCCGAGGTGTTCCGGGCTTTATCGGGTCTTGGGCTTTGCGACGATCCTGTTTATATCAATCCGAAAAACGGGTATAAGATAACAAAATTTCTGGATGGCGTCAGAGTGTGCGACACAAATAATGTGGGGGAGCTGCGAAAGTGCATGAAGCTGCTCTCAGATTTTCACAAAATGAAATTAAGTGTTCCGCACACATTCGACATTTTCGGGCAGATCGAATTTTATGAATCACTGTGGGACGGCAGGCCTTCCATGTACCGCGATTATAAAAAAACAAAAGAAAATGTGTTTTCCCTGAAGGAATATATTGAAAAGACAAGGACTGACTGGTGTCTGACACATATTGATGCTGTGCCGGACAATTTTCTTTTTTATGACACTCCGGATGGCGAGGCCTTGCAGCTTACTGACTGGGAATATGCCGGGATGCAGGATCCCCATGTGGATATTGCGATGTTCTGTATTTACAGCCTTTACAACAAGCGTCAGGTGGACAGGCTTATCAGTATTTATTTTGAGGAATCCGGAGAAAAATGCACGTCTGCAATTCGCGCAAAAATCTATTGCTATATCGCCGTCTGCGGCCTTTTGTGGTCGAACTGGTGCGAGTTCAAGAGCCATCTTGGCGTGGAATTTGGGGAATACAGCTTGCGGCAGTACCGGTATGCAAAAGACTATTACAAGAATGCGATGGAAGAAATGAAGAAAGAGGGTGATGAAAACGAATAAGGTTAAGAGAGCGATTATAATGGCTGCCGGGAAGGGAGAACGCCTCCGTCCCATTACTCTGACAATACCAAAACCGCTTGTTACTGTTAATGGAAAAAGAATGATAGATTCTGTTATTGACAGCCTTCACCGTAACGGAATATTTGAAATCTGCATAGTCGTAGGATATCTGAAAGAACAGTTCAAAAAGCTCATGGACAGGTACAGCGGGATAACTATTATAGACAATCCGTATTATGAGACCTGCAATAATATTTCGTCGCTTTATATGGCAAGAGAGTATCTTGAAGACGCTGTTATTCTTGACGGGGATCAGATTATTTATAGTGATGAAATTCTTTCGCCGGAGTTTGAACGTTCCGGATATAACGCCGTGTGGACGGATGAATACACGGACGAATGGCTGATGGATGTTCAGAATGGAATCGTTACAGGATGTTCGAGGACCGGCGGCTCACATGGCTGGCAGCTATACAGCATATCAAGATGGAACGCCGAAGACGGCAGGAGGCTGAGAGAGCATCTTGAAATAGAATTTGAGCAGAAGAAAAACCGGCAGATCTATTGGGACGATGTTCCCATGTTCTGCTATCCTGGTGAATACCGCCTTGGCGTCAGGGAGATGCACAGGGATGATATAGTTGAAGTAGACAGCATTGCTGAACTGGTAAAACTGGACAGCAGCTACAGAATTTATTTATGATGGAGGTTAAAAAGATGAACACAAAAACGCAAAAGGACAGGATCGACTGGCTGATTACTTTAGTGCCGTTTATCCTGATCGTAGGGCTGGCCGTCCTGCTTTTTATTTTCCCGGAACAGTCGAACGGAGTGATCGGTCAGGTGAGATACTTTTTTGGCGATACGGTAGGTCTGTATTATCTTGTGATTGGTTTGGGAGTGCTTCTGATAAGTGTTTTCCTGTCATTTTCAAAATACGGGGATATTGTCCTTGGAGAACCGGGCGAAAAGCCCAAGTACTCATTCTTTACATGGGGCAGCATGATGTTCACCTGCGGTCTTGCGGCGGACATTTTATTTTATTCTTTTGCGGAATGGGTCATGTATGCCACTAACCCGCATATTGCGGAAATGGGAAGCGTTACGGAGTGGGCAGGGGTATTCCCGCTTTTCCACTGGAGCTTTATTCCGTGGGCGTTTTATCTTGTTCTGGCGGTGGCGTTTGGCTTTATGCTCCATGTCCGCAAGCGCAACAGGCAGCGCTATTCGGAAGCGTGTCGGCCTGTAATCGGCAGGCACGCGGACGGGATTCTCGGCAGGATTATTGACCTCTTTGCGCTGTTTGCGCTTTTGGCGGGAACGGCGACCACGTTTTCTGTTGCCACTCCCCTGATGTCGAGCATTATCCTGAAGCTCTTTGGCCTGAGCATCAGCCGCACGACTGTGACAATCATTATCCTGTTGGTTACCTGTGCCGTGTATACTTACGCTGTTATGCACGGATTCAAGGGAATAGGGTTTCTTGCGAAGCTCTGTATTTATCTCTTTTTCGGGCTGCTGGCTGTTGTTCTGCTCGCTGGCGGACAGGGAAGGTATATTATCGAAAATGGATTTCAGAGCCTAGGGAAAATGGTCCAGAACTTTGTCGAGCTCTCTACCTATACCGACCCTGCGAGGACGAACCATTTTCCGCAGGACTGGACGATTTACTATTGGGCGTACTGGATGGTATGGTGCATCGCGGCGCCGTTCTTTATCGGTAACATCAGCCGCGGCAGGACGATCAGGCAGACCATTCTCGGCGGTTATGTCTTCGGCGTCGGCTCAACGATCGTCAGCTTTATCATTCTTGGCAATTACAGCCTCGGCCTTCAGACGAAGGGAGCCGCGGACTTTATCGCCCAGTATGCGGCAGACGGGGATCTGTATGGGCTTATTATGAACATTATTGACACCATGCCGTGCGCGACATTTATTCTGATTCTGACGCTTGTGTGCATGATTGCCTTCTATGCCACGTCGTTTGATTCCATCGCGTATACGGCGGCGTGCTACAGCTATAAGAAACTGGAGCCGGGCGAAAAGCCGCATGGCATGATTACCCTGCTTTGGTGTCTGCTGCTGATTGTGCTTCCGATTGCGCTTGTGTTCTCCGAGAGCAGCATGGGTAATATCCAGAGTGTCAGCATTATCAGCGCGTTTCCGATCGGCATTATTATGATTGTTATGATTGGGAGCTTTATTAAGGACGCGAAGAAATATCTTGGGGAGAGAAGACATCAAAGCGGATAAAGTAGTACCACAGTCCTCACATTCAGGCTTGTACGAATTGAAAAAACAGGACTTTGGTGATGGAGCAGGGGGATGGCTCACCCTTATCCTTGGAACGGAAATTTCTATGGAGAAGCGTTAAAGAGAATAAAGAAGAAGGGAAAGTGATTGAATACGCAAAAAGAGGAGTGGGATTTTTGTGTATATCTTCTAATTGTATTTCGACTTTTTTTGTGATACGATAAATTTGATGAAGTGCTTGCGGATGATTAGTCCGCGCCTCAGAGCATCTATCATTAGTTTAAAGGCAAGAGTCGGGGATTTTCCCCAGTAGGAGTACAAAATGGAAGAAAAGAAATTATTATTCAGCAACAAGGACTTGCGGCGGCTGATTTTCCCCATGATTATGGAGCAGCTGCTGGCGGTGCTCGTGGGACTGGCGGACACGATTATGGTGGCGTGCGTCGGGGAGTCGGCGGTGGCCAGCGTGTCGCTGGTGGACAATATCAACATTCTCCTGATCGGCGTTTTTTCCGCGCTTGCGACGGGAGGCGCCGTGGTGGCGGGACAGTTTATCGGACACGGGGACAAGGAAAAGGCGTGCCGGGCGGGCGAGCAGTTAGTCCTGTTTCTGGCGGGCTTTTCGGTTCTCATCATGGTCGTTCTGTATCTGTGCAAGGGATTTGTCCTTCATGTGGTTTTTGGAAAAATCGAGCCGGAGGTCATGGCGTATGCGGATACCTACCTGATGATCGTGTCGGCGTCGATTCCGTTTATCGCGCTTTACAACTGCGGGGCCGCGCTGTTCCGCGTGCAGGGAAATTCGATGATTTCCATGCTGGTCTCGATTCTGATGAACGCCATCAACGTGGCGGGCAACGCGATCCTGGTCCTGGGATTTGACCGGGGCGTGGAGGGCGTGGCGATTCCGACGCTGGTTTCGCGCATGGTCGCGGCGGTGGTGATTCTGGCGCTTTTGTTCAGACAGTCCTTGACGATTCATTTGAGCAGGCCCTTCCGGTTGCGACCGGACTGGACTATGATACGGAGGATTCTGCAGATCGGCATACCGAACGGGGTGGAGAACAGCATGTTCCAGCTGGGGAAAATTGTGCTGCTAAGCCTGATTTCCGGCTTTGGCACGGTGGCGATCACGGCCAACGCCGTCAGTAATTCCGTGGCGGCTTTCGCGATTCTGCCCGGACAGTCCGTCGGCATGGCGTTAGTGACTGTTGTCAGCCAGTGCATCGGGGCGGGGGACTACAGGCAGGTCCGCTATTACACTAAAAAGCTACACGTTATCACCTATGCGGCGATGGCAGTGACGAACATCATCATCGTGCTGATTATCCCGTTGATCAACAGGGCGTATCAGCTCTCCGACGCGACGGCGCAGCTCACGTCGCAGATTTTGATTTTCCACAGCATTTGCGCGATTGTCATCTGGCCGGTGTCCTTTACGCTGCCCAATACGTTACGCGCGGCGAGCGACGCCAAGTTTACCATGATTGTGAGCCTTCTCTCCATGTGGTTCTGCCGGATCGTGCTGGGATTTATTTTCGGAAAATATATGGGATTCGGACTCTTTGGCGTCTGGGTCGCCATGATCGTGGACTGGTGCGTCCGGAGCGTGTTCTTCATCGCGCGCTACGTGCGGGGCAAGTGGGCGCAGCGGGAAATTCTGTATGACTGATGGCGCGTGGCTGTATTGAGTTTTTTCCATTATTATGAGCGGAAAATTATTATGAGCGGAAATGCCAAATAAAATATAAGCGCAAAAAGGGAGCGCCCCTTAAGTCCGTCAGGACCTAAAGGGCGCTTTTTAAAAGGGAGTCACCATAAATCAAAAGAGTAACTGAAATCTCTTTTGTTCTTCCTCCTGCTGTCTTTTCTGTGCCATCAGCTGGTAGGTCTGCAGCGTCTGCTGCTTTTTCATCTCCGATACGACCTCCGCGATGTCCGCGTCCTCCATGCGGCTCGTGGCCGATGTGAGGTTGATCGATGCCTGTGAATTATAGGAAATCATATAATCCAGGCCGTTGCTCTGGGCGCCGATCGTGCTGCGGTCTGAGGACACCTTGCTCAGCGCGTCGTCGATGGTCTGCACGGAGAAGTCGCCGGTCACGTCGAAATCCTCAATGCCGAGAGCCTTCAAAGTCGCGTCCCCCAAGTTCAGCGTGGTGCCGGAACCGTCCGGATTAGAAGCGATATGGCCGTCGCCGTAGGTGCCGTCTAAGAGCTTTTTCCGGTTGAACTCGGTGTTGTTCGCAACATCGGAAATCCCCTGCTTAAGCTGGTCTACCTCGTCCTGAATCATCTGGAGATCCTCGTCGGACATAACGGCGGAATTGGATGCCTGAATGGCAAGCTCGCGCATCCGCTGAAGCATATCCTCGATGTTGCTCATAGCTCCGTCCGCTACATTCAGAAGGGATTTGCCATCCTCCGCGTTGCGCTGTCCCATGTTAAGGCCGTTCACCTGCGCGTTCTCCTTCTCGACAATCGCCATCTCGGACGCGCCGTCCGCGGCGCTCTGCAGCTTTGTGCCGCTGGCAATCTGGCTGCTGTACGGATCCATACCGGATATTCCTGAAATACTGCTCATTTGTCTCCCTCCTTCCTGCAAGGTTTTAGTTAAATACAGTATAGCACATTTTTTTCCAGAAGGAAACAAAAAAATTGTCATGCTTATAAAAAAATGCTATCATGTAAATAAGAAGAAACCGGGCGCATCGGTCCGGCACGATCCGATAAATAGGAAAGGTTGGAGATTGACATGAATGTTTTTTTGATTTTGGCTTTTTTATTCTTTATTGGCTCTGTTTCCGGCTGGGTAATCGAGCTTTTTTTCCGCCGCTTTATTTCGTTAGCTAATCCCGAGCGAAAGTGGATCAATCCGGGATTCTGCATTGGCCCCTACCTTCCCCTGTACGGCTTTGGGCTCTGTATTCTGTACCTGATCGCGTCGCTGGAATCGTTTTCTCCGGTGGGAAATTTCCCTGGAAGCAAAATTCTGCTGTTTGTGTCTATGGCGGTGATGATGACGGCCATTGAGTACATTGCCGGCATTTTTTTGTTGAAAGCCGCCCATATCCGTTTGTGGGATTACAGCAAGGAATGGGGGAATATCCAGGGACTGATCTGCCCGAGGTTTTCCGTCATATGGTCCGCGCTCGGCGCGATTTATTATTTTTTAATTCACCCCAGGATTCTGGACGCCCTGAGCTGGTTTTCCAATAACCTGACATTTTCGTTTGTAATCGGGCTGTTTTTCGGCGTATTTTCCGTCGATGTGGCGCAGTCGCTGCACATTGCGACCAAGCTCAAGCAATTCGCGCAGGAGAATGATGTGGTCATACGGTATGAGCGCCTCAAGCTGCAGATTCAGAAGGCGCATGAGGATACGAAGCAGAAATACCATTTCTTTCGGCCGTTCAAGTCCGACCGCCCGCTTTCCGAGCATCTGGAGAAATACAGCAGGAAATTTTCAAAAAATTAGCACTCACCTCTTGACAGTGCTAACAAAGGGTGTTATAGTATCATTGTTATAATTGATATAGAACAATAAGACGCCCTTGCAAGGCGGGTTCGGGAGGTGTATGCAGGATGAATATTACAAGGTTTACACAGAAGTCCGTGGAGATTA
>CANPZR010000006.1 GCA_947589175.1 uncultured Lachnospiraceae bacterium
CTCGTTGCCCGCCTTCACAAGCTCCATTCCCTGGGAAAAGCACTGGTAGGATTCCTCTAATGTGAGCTTCTCCCCCTCCATCTTCTGTACCGTCCGATCCAGCTTGTCCATTATGTCCTCCAATGAAATGTTCATTTCATCAGAAAGATTTTCATTAGAAAAATTTTCACCAGAAATAGACATTTCATTGGAATTACCTGTTTCTTTTTTCATATCTATCCTCATTTCTGAGCGAACTATGTTCACACTCTTATTGTGCATCGCCATAAGCGGCGATTTCAATCTCCTCCGCCCGCGCCGTCACTCTTCCGTCCCGGAACGTGAGTTCCAACCGGTCGCCTGCCTGAACCGACTGCGCCGAGTGAATCATGCGTCCCTCTCCGTCCGACACATAGGCGTACCCCGCCTCCAGCCTCTTTAGCGGACTGACGCCGTCCAGCCGCCCGGCGAGCAACGCCAGCTCCTGTCTTTTATCCTTCACGGCCCGCTCCGCCTGACGGCACAGCCTGTCCTCCAGATCCGTCAGCCGCTGCCTCTGGTCCCGAATCATGCTCGCGGGACTGTGCAGCTCCAGCCGCCTCTCCGACTGCTCCAGACGGCTCCGCAGGGCGTCCACCCGATGCAGCATTTCCCGAACCAGCCGGTCCTTGTACCCGTACAGCCATTCCAGCACGCCCCGCACGTCATACACCGCCAGCTCCGCCGCCGCCGAAGGGGTGGGAGCCCGCAGATCCGCCACAAAATCCGCAATGGTAAAATCCGTCTCGTGGCCCACCGCCGAAATCACCGGCGTTCGGCACTCAAAAATCGCCTGCGCCACGATTTCCTCATTGAACGCCCACAGATCCTCCATCGAGCCGCCGCCCCGACCGACAATAATGGTATCGACGCCCAGCTCGTCCAGCCGCCTTATCCCCCGGACCACCGACTCCGCCGCCCCGTCGCCCTGTACCTTCGCCGGATACAGAATCAACTGGACGTAAGGGTTTCGCCTGGCCGTAATCTGAATAATATCCTGAATGGCCGCCCCGGTCTGCGCCGTGACAATGCCGACCCGCTTCGCGTAGGGCGGAATCGGGAGCTTCCGGTCCTCGTCAAAATACCCCATGGCCTGCAATTTTTTCTTTAACTGCTCGTACCGCTCCGCCAGCAGACCGTCCCCCGCCAGCACGATTTTCTTCGCGTATAACTGATATTTTCCGTCTCTCTCGTACACACTGATGGAGCCGCCCACCACGATTTCCTGTCCATTTTCCAGCGTAAAATCAAGGCCCCGCCTGTCCCCCCGAAACATCACGCAGGCCAGCTGGGATCCGGCGTCCTTGATGGAAAAATAAATATGCCCGGAACTATGATATTTGCAGTTGGAGACTTCTCCCCTCACAAATACAACTGACAGGGCATATTCGCTTGAAAACATGTTTTTAATATACTGGTTGATTGAAGAGACCGTATATACTTTTCCTCTATTCATTGACTATCTTTCCTAAAATTCCATTTACAAAAGAAGGGCCGTTATCCGCTCCATACTGCTTTGCCAGTTCTACCGCCTCATTCACCGCGACTCCCACGGGAACATCCTCGTCATACAAAGACTCATAAATGGCCAGCCGCAGGATCGCAAGCTCCGCCCTGGCGATCCGGTCAATCTTCCACCCCCGGGAGTTCTCGGAAATCTTCTGATCAATCTCCGGGAGACGGGATATCAGGGCGTCCATCTTCTGCCGGATCTCCTGCTCCTCGTCCTCCGTCATATCCTTCTCGCCCAAAAAAATATCCCTCTGCTCCGCGTATTCCTCGCTCCCGTAGAACTCGTTCTGGAACAGCAGGCAGAAACAGCACACCCTCATCTCACGTCGCGTCATGGCTTATCCTTCCTGTGCGGTACTCACGCCCACAATCCGTACATTCACCTTCTTGACCTTCAATCCCGTCATGGAGTTGATCGCCTGAGCCACCTTCTCCTGCACCTGCATGCAGGTCTTGGGAATATTGTATCCATACTTCATATAAATGGCAAGATCCACTGTCGCCGAGTCATCCTTCACCTCTACCTTGACTCCCCGGGACAGATTCTTCATGCCAAACTTTCCCGCTAACTCATTGGTAAATCCCCCTGCCATGGAGTCCACGCCCTCTACCTCGGATGCGGAAATCCCGGCGATGCTGGAAACTACCTCATTGGCAATCTGAACTTCTCCGACGCCCGGCTGATGCTCCAGGCTGTCGCGATACTTCTCTGTCATGCTCACTGGTACCTCCTGTGCGTAATATGTTGTGATGTGGGGACAAAAATCCCAGCATCACGTTTTTTACCATTATAACAGATTTATTCGCCTTTGCCAACAGGAGAAATCACAATTTTGTCAGCCTCGCACCCAGTCTTCCGCTTCACCACGTCCTCGATTTGAGCAATCTGCTGCTCCGTCAGGCTCTTTGCGTTGACCACCACGTCCACGCCGTCCTTCAGAATTGTCACCACCGACTCGCTAAATCCCTTGGCCGCCAGCAGATTTTCCGCCGCCGTCTCCTTTTCGCTCGCCTCTGTCATTTTCATGATTTCATTCATGGCCTTCGCCTTCTGTTTCTCCGTAGCGTTGGCGTTGTTCACAAGCTCCGTCAGCGTCTCCTTGTTCTTGGCCCGGGTCTGTTCCCTGGAGAGCTTCGCCTCCTCAAAATAATTGCCTTTGACCGTGTTGCTCACCATCACCGCCTCACCCGCGTTCTCACGGGAAGCCGTTGTTTCGCCAGAAACATTCGTATCATCCGATGCGGCTGCTTCTCCCGAAGCATTTGTATCGTTTGATCCGGCTGTTTCGCCAGAAACATTCGTGTCGTTTGACGCCGTTACATCACCGGATCCGGTTGCAGCCCCGGAAACAGCCGAATTTCCGGGCGCTCCCTCCCCATCGTCCAGTACGATATCCTCCTCAGAAATATCCGCCACCTCCGGGTCCTCAATCGATTCGTTGGCTCCCGTCATCTGCAGTTCCTTAGAATCCGTCATGCTCAGATACCCGGCCGCCGCCACCATAATGACTAACGCCGTAATTACAATTTGATTTTTTCGCAAAAGCTTTTTCACTCCTTTGCCTCCTTGCTCTTCATTACTTTTATTTTATGACTCTCAATCTGAAATAATGCACAAACCGCCTCAATAACTTCCCGTCTTATGACGGCGTCCTCCCCGCCGTCGCAGACCACCACCACCCCCTCGATCTCCGGCTCCTTTTCCATGACCACATAGGGCGAAGAATTTCGGTTCTCATCCTCAATGAGCACCGTCTCCTCCTCCATCCGTCCCCCGCCGCTGGCGTTGTCCTTCAGCGTCACCTTCTCCTCGGATCCCCGCAAGGTCACCATCACCTCCGCCTGTCCCACGCCCTCCACCCGCTCCAGAATATCCTTTAACTCCCGCTCCATGGCGGCCTTGTACTCCGTCCGGGACGCCCCCCGCTCCCCGGCCGTCTCTCCGGCCGCCTCTTCGGTCTCCCCGGACCTTTTCCCGGATTCCGCCTGCTCCCTGGAAAATGGATTTCCCCAGGAGAGCGCAAGCAGCAGCACGCCGCACGCCGCCACAGCAGCCAGACGGATAGGACCCGCCTTTTGGAGTATTGTCTTAACCCTGTCCTTATATGTTTCCATAACCACACTATTCCCTTTCCGCCTCTTCACCTAAAATCCGCATCTGCTCCTCTATCTCCTCCGCCTGCTGGCTGTCCATGGCCTGCCGCAGATACCCCGCGAAATCCTCCGTCTTTCCCAGAAGGGACCAGACCGGAGACAGAGCCAGAGAGATAACAATGAGCCCCGCCGCATAGAGAAAATATTTTTTGTACTCCGTATCGGCAAACAGATTGGCAATAAGCGTCGCCGCCAAAAGAAAAAACGTCACATTTTTTATCATATTCACAATATCTGTCACAAAAATCCCCCCTATACAAAATTGACAGCCGCCAGGGCAATCGTGATAGACAAAAGAAACATCAGAGCGCCGGCAAACACATACCCCGCTAACAGCTTCGCGCTCTCCGCGGCCGTCGTCAGCGCCGATGTCATGCGGTTGTCGCTGACCGGCTGTACCAGCGCCCCGCCCAGCTTGTACACCAGCGCAAACAAAAGAAGCTTAATCAGCGGGCGGAGACACAGAATAAGAATACAGATCAGCCCTCCCGTCCCCACAGCGCTGCGAATCAGAAGGCTGCTGCCAAAGACGGTGTCCGCCACGCTGCGGACCGTATCTCCTACCCCCGGAATGCCCCTGGCCGTATTTAACAGAGTATTTTGCTTCACCTTGTCCATCACCGGGAGCAAGAGCCCTTGAATCCCCTGATATCCGAGAAGCACGCCAAACAAAAGCTTTGCCCCTCCCCTCAGCAGGCTTCCCGCCAGCTCCGTCACTCGCGTAAAATGATAGCCTGCCAGCGGATTCATCATGCCAAACATAAAATAGATCTGGACTCCCGGCAAAAACACGTAAATCATAAGCGACTCGATCAGAGCCATCGCAATCAGCATCGTCTCATACCAGGCCGCCGCCGAACCCGTCCCGCCGCCCAGACAGAGCGCCAGGGAAAAAGAAGGGACCAGCGCCTTCATAAAAGCGAGAAGATCCAGAAGAGATTCCCGCGCCACAGACAAAACAGAGGCAAAACCGACCGCCACCGTGGCAAAAAGAAGGGTATAGGTAATATAAAATCCTGTCTCCCCCATATTTTTCTCCCCCACCGTATCTGAGAAATTCACAAAAATCCCAGCCAGAAGTCCCAGCGCCAGAATCCTGAGCAGCGTCTCCTTCTGCTCCTCCAGCACATCCGCCCCGTACTCCGCGCACTGTTCGAAAAGCCCGGACAGGGAAAAATCCGTCTCTCCCGACGCGGCATCTGTTACATACTCCCACAGGGAAAAGCTCCCCGCATCCCCCTGAAGTTTCTGAAACGCCTCTTCCGCCTCCTGGAGCGATATGCTGTCCGTGAAGTCCGCGAACTCCTCTCCCTGACATACCGGTGAAGAAACCAACCACCCCAGGACAAGAAGTCCCGCCGCCAGCCCTTTTACGATTTTCCCTCTCACGCCAGCCCCCCAATTGTTCGGATCAGGGCCTCCAGAACCGGCAGGCTCACAATAAGCATGCTCAGCTTTCCCGCAAAACCGATCTGAGCGGCGATAGCCCCCTGTCCCGCGTCCTGGCACAAGGTTACGGCAAACTGGCTCAAATAGGCGATTCCCGCCATTTTGAGCAGAATTGCCACATACTCCTCCGACAGCCCCACCGCCTGCTCAAACTCCCGGACCCGATCAGCGATAATCCGAATCCGGTCCAGGCCGTAGGAAAAAATCAGGGCCGCGCAGCACAGGCCAATAACAAACCCGTACTCCCTCTTTACGCTTCCCGCCGCCAGCACAAGAAACACTGCGCACAGCCCGATCAGAACCACCTTCAGCATAAACGCTCCCCCTTTTTCAGGCCATTTCAAAGCAAAAAATTCTTTCGCCGTCCCAGACCATTTCAAAGTAAAAATTCTTTCGCCGTCCCAGGCCATTTCAGAATGAAAACAGATCCTCCACCGTCTCAAATAATTCCGATATGTAGGGAATCACCCAGAACAGCACCAGAATCAGCCCGGCCAGGCTGACAATAAAGGCCTGCTCGTCCCGCCCCGACTGTTTGAGAATCTGATTGAGTATCGTGACCAGAATGCCCACCAGCGCAATTTTAAAAATAATTGTAATCTCCATGGTTCTCCCCTCTCCGCGCCCTAGGACAGGAACAGGCAGATCATCGTTCCGCCCATAATGCCCAGCACGGGATACAGCCTGGTATACTTTTCCCTCTCCCTGCTCTTCGCCTCCATGTCCGCCTCCAGCCGCTTCTGATACAGAGCCAGCGACTGCAGCTGCATATCCGCATCCAGATATCCCAGCGTATCTCCCAGTCCCTCCAGATCCTTTCTGGCTCCGGCTGCCAGCTCCCTTTTCGAAAAAACTTCACCCGCCGTCTCTACCCACAGCGCGTAGAACTCGCCTTCCCCTCTCTCCATGCGCAGGGCCATCCGGTGAAAAAACGAAGACACATCTCCCTCCAGCCGCTCCGCAGCCTGCCTGAAAGCAAGAGGAAGCGCCGTTCTTCCATAGGCAATCTCCCCCCGCAGAATAACCGCGGCTTTCTGCAGATTTAACAGCACTCCGCACTGCCGGACATAGACCATCCGGCGCCAGCATCCCAGCCCGGCGCACCCCGCCATCACCAAAAGCATCCCAAGCTCCTTCATTCCCAAAGCACGCTCCCTTTCCCGTCGCAGACGGCCCGGACATTTCCGGGGCTTTCCCGGTCTCCCAGAAAAACCATCCTCTCGAATAAATTCATCTCCATAATCTCCCTCAAAAACGGATTTTCCCTCAACTGCCGCAGAGAAGTCCCATGAGCCGTAGCCAGAATAGCGCACCCTCCGGCACGGGCCGCCGTCAGCGCCTCGGCGTCCCCCAGAGAGCCAATCTCATCCACGGCGATTACCTCCGGAGACATGGATCGCAGCATCATAAAAATCCCCGCTCTCTTCTCACAGGCGTCCATCACGTCGCAGTGCGCGCCCAGATCCCTCTGGGGAACCCCCCTGTAACATCCGGCAATCTCCGACCGCTCATCCACCACCGAAACCCTCAGAGCCGGCATCCGCTCCCAGCCGGACGCCGTCTGCCTCACGACGTCCCGCAGAAGCGTAGTCTTTCCTCCTCCCGGCGCCGATGCGATTAACGTCGGCAGAATCCTTCCCTCCTCTGCCAGCCAGGGCATGACAGAGGAGGCGCAGCCCCGGATTTCGTGGGAGACGCGGATATTGAGAAACGCGATATCCCGCACCGTCTTTACCTCCCCCCTCTCCATAACCGTTTTTCCCGCTACTCCCACCCGGTGCCCTCCCGGTATAGTGAGGAACCCTTTCCGTATCTCTTCCTCAAAGGCATATAGGGAATACCGGCTGATGTACTCGATGGCCTCCCGCACTTCCCGCTCCGAAGCCGGTTCCGTCCCCGGATCCGGCAATAACCGCTTCCCCGCAGCCAGAATCGTTACCGGCCTCCCGCAGCGAATCTGTATTTCCTGGAGATTGTCCCAGTTTTTTACCGCGCGCTCCAGCATGCCCCGGATTCTCGCCGGCAGGACACGCAAAATCTCATCCCGTATCAACTCTCTCACCCCCTGGCTTGTTACAATATATGCCTGTCCCTGTTTTATATTCCTTGAAAAGGAAAAATATTTATGATATGATACCAAAAGAACGCCCGTACAAAAAGAAAATAAGCGGCAGGCCGGGGCGTTCAAAGCACGGAAGCATTCATTTATCACCGTTTGTTTTTAAATAAAATATAGGGAGGTACCTATGGAATACGGACTGATCGGAGAAAAGCTGGGACACAGCTACTCCAAGGAAATACACGAGCAGTTGGCAGACTATGAATACGAGCTGTGCCCGCTGACTCGGGAAGAATTTCCAGAATTTATGAAAAAAAGAGAATTTAAGGCTATCAATGTGACGATTCCCTACAAGCAGGACGTCATCCCCTATCTGGAAGACATGGACGATGGAGCCCGCTCTATCGGAGCTGTCAACACCATCGTCAACCGAGAGGGAAAGCTCTACGGCTACAACACCGACATGCCGGGATTTATTTATATGATGAGGGCTAACAACATCTGTCCCGCAGGGAAAAAGGCGGTGGTACTCGGCAACGGCGGCGCCTCCCAGGCCATTAAGGCGGCGCTCCTGCAGGAAGGAGTATCAGAGCTTGTCATAGTGGGACACCGCGTCATGAAAGAGGGCGTCATTACCTATGAAGAGTGCTTTGAGAAGCACGCCGACGCCCGGATTATCGTCAATACAAGCCCGGTGGGCATGTATCCGGACGTGGACTCCTCGCCGGTAGATCTCACGCGGTTCCCCGAGGCGGAAGCAGTTCTTGATATCATATACAATCCCATCACCACCCGCTTGACCGCTCAGGCAAGAAGCCTTGGCATGACCGGAGTCACCGGGCTGGAGATGCTGATTGCCCAGGCCAAGTACGCTGTGGAAATCTTTCTGAACACGAAAATACCGGAATCTGAAATTGACCGAATCTACCGGCAGATGATTGACTGAAAACTGTCCCTGCGCGACATCATGACATAAAGCCTGTGGGCGCACAAAAAACAGGAAACCGAAAATCGGTTTCCTGTTTTCATTTCTAAATCTTTCAAGATGAAGTGATGTTTTGATTATTTAACGCTAGCATACAGCTTCTTAACCTGCTTAGCGGTCAGAGCCTTGTTCCAGAGCATTACATCGTCGTAGTAGCCCTTGAACGGAACATCCCATGCATTGATGCCAAGGAAGAAGAGGTTGCTGTTAGTCATAGCAGTCTTAACTACAGCGCCGTTTCCAAACAGCTTGCCGTTTACATAAGTCCAGCCATGATATCCCTCATAGTAGCCCTCTACGCCTTCCTCGCCATATGGGCAGGTATCTTTTGCATCAACAACCAGTGTGATATGTACCCACTTGTTCGGCAGTACAGCAGCTGCGTTCTTGTCGTCGCCGGAGAATACCCACTCGCCGTCAGCGTTCTGATAGCCGTACCACGGGAATCCAAGCTCTTTCTCATTCTTCATAGCATGAGACCAGATAACCGGAGACATAGTGTTTCCGGATGTTGCCCAGTCGTCGCCGCTTCGTGTAATGGATACCCAGTTGCAGTTCTTCGGATCAACAATCTTGTTGCCTGTGAAGAATACCGGCTGGAACTGGGGAAGGGAGTTGACGGACTTAACCCAGAATGCCACGGTCCAGGACTTGCTTCCCAGCTTAACGCCCTTCAGCTGTGCGCCGTAAGAGGAGCTTCTGTCAAGGTAGAGAGCCTTCTTGTTTTTGCCCTTCACGTATTTCAGCTTAACTTTCTTGGCGTTCTTAGTTTCCGGGAGCACACCGTTATCCATATCCTTTGCCTGATAAGCGTCTGTGTCGTCCTTACGCGCTACGGCTACCACATTCTTATTTGCCTTGTTCATGTTGAATGTGTACTTTGCCTTCGGCACTTTGGCGGCAGCGGATGCGTCCGGCGCTACAACTAACGTGCTGGCAACCAGAGCTACAGCCATAACACCACATAAAAATCTTTTCATCATTTCTTAATTCCTCCTTTTTTTGTTTGAAAGATTTGTAAAATCATTGTACCACCTGGCTTTTCCTTTGTCAATACTGTCAAAGAAATTTGTGCCTGAATCAAGAAATTTGTAAACTTTTAACATAATTTTACCCGATTTGTGACACAATCCGTCCCGGCCCGTTATTTTACCTTTGCCTGCACCGACGTGTACGCGCTGTATCGCTTCTCTCCGTTCACTTTTACGTAGGAGCGGATGTGGAAATAATACTTCTTGCCCTTTTTCAGCTTTTTCGATGAACAGGTATAGGACGCCTTCTTTACGGACTGCTTCTTGGTTCCCAGCTTATTGTGCTGGCTCTTCTTCGCGCCGTAGCTGATCTCGTAGCCGGCGCACGCCGCCGTTTTCCAGGATACGGACACCTTGACCTTTTTCTTCTTTTTCACCGTCTTGGCCGTGGCGCTAAGCCCCTTCACCCTGGCGGGAGCCGCCACGATCACAACCGGAACCGTAGATGTCTTTGTCACGCTTCCCTCCGTATAGGTGACCGTGAGCGTCTTCGTCCCGGCGGTCTTCGTGTCCACCGCGTCCGCGTCGCTGGTGTAGCCCGTCACCTCTTTGCTCTTCCCGTTGGCATAGAGCGCCGTCACCACCGCGTTTTTCGCATTCACCTTCGTCCCCTGCAGAAATTCGTTTTTGTCCATTGTCACCGCGATGGATCGCAGGGAGGCGTCATTTTCATCCGCATTCATGTAAAAAGTGGCCGCTACGGCGTCGCTTCCGTCCGTCACGGCGAGAACGCCGTTCACAATGGTGAGGTAGCGCCCCGGATAGGCCGCGCTCTCAAAGGATACGCCCTTGGCGTCCGCCAGTCCCTGCACGCTGTGGAGCGTCTGCTTTTTCGCCGTGTCCGCCGATCCGTCCGCATCCTGCGCCAGCGTCACGTCCGTCTCGGAATTTACCGTCAGGTACAGCCCCGGCTTATTCTCCGACTGAATGGATACAAGCGCCGCGTTGGCCGGATCCGACTTGCCCTCCGTGAGCACCCACTGGGCGTCCGCCTCTTCCGTTCCCAGCCCCGCGCCCACCTTTACGGCCGTGTAGGGATAGCGGGAATCCGAACTGGAATTTACAAAGGTCTCATGGGACAGAAGCTTCCCCGAATTGGTGCAGATTGCGGTCTTTGTTCCGTTAATGCCCGCCGCCGTCTCCGGGATTTCCTTTACGCTTCCGTCCTCCTCGAACACCACTTCCGCGATGCAGGCGACGCGCCGGAACCCGCTTCCTCCCGGCAGGGATCCGTTATGATAAATAAAATAGGTTTTTCCGTTGAAATCAAACACGGCCATATGGTTGGTGTTGGAGGTGGCCGCAGGCGGCATCAGCACTTTCCCGAACGTCCACTCGCCGCTCATCAGATCGTCGGTGGTGGCGTAGGCCATCTGCTCCCGCCAGCCAAAGGCGTAAAAGAGATAGTACGGCCCAGTGGGATTGCCCTGAGCGTCCTTTCTCCGGTAGAGCCACGGCGCCTCGGTAAAGGAGCGGACTCCCAGCTTGCTGCCGGTGTCCCCGATAATGTCCGCCGACTCTCCCGGCGCTCCCGCCGTGATCTTGCCGTCTCCGTTTATATCCTTCACGGAGATCATGTCCTCGTTCAGCTCGCAGACATAGAACTTGCCGTTGCCCCACGCCAGGTAGCGGTGCTCCTGGCCATCCGCGCCTTTTTCCACCCAGACCGTGGGATCGATATCGTTCCATCCGCTGCTCTCAGGCGTCGTCAGCGTTCCCTTTACAAGAGGCTGTCCGATATCCTCAAAAGGCCCCGTGGGAGATTCCGACACCGCCACGCCGATGGACTGCTTGCCCTCCGAGGTGGCGTCCCAGGTACAGTAGTAAAAATAGTACTTGTCCTTTTTATCCTTTGGATCGTAGTGCTTTTCCATCTGGGCTGCCCACGCGTCCTTGCCGGTATCCGCCCAGGTGATGGATTTCTTGTCCGCGCCCATGATGACGCCCTCGTAGTTCCAGCTTTTCAGATCCTTCGTGGAATAGCAGATCCACTCTGTGATGTCATAGGCCTCCGTCTTCGCCACGTCGTGGCCGGTGTACAGATAGACCGTGTCCCCGTCCACCAAAACCGACGGGTCGCCGCCGTAGATCCGGTTCCCCTGGGCGTCGCTCCCCCCAATGGGATTCTGTCCCACGCTCTTTTCCAGTTGCACGTCCGCCGTAGCTTCCGCCGCCCGCGCCTCAGGCAGGGCCGGAATCACCGGCAGGGCCAGGACTGCCGCCAGCAGTCCCGCCAAAAGTCTTTTTCTCAGCATAATGCTTCCTCCTTTTATGATTTTTTACTGCTTAGGAGCCACAAAGAAAGTGGCCGCCTCTTTCTCGCTGCCGTCCGTCAGGCACAGCTCTCCCTCTTTTATGGTCAGATACTGCCCCGGCTGGGACACGCTCTCAAAGGAGACGCCGTCCTTGTCCGAGAGCCCCTCCACGGTGTGGAAGGTCTGCTTTTTAAATGTTTCCTCCGACCCGTCCGTATCCTGAGCCAGCGTCGCCGACTTGTCGTCGTTGGCCGTGATGTAGAGCCCCGGCTTATTTTCCGCCTGAACCGACACGTAAGCGGGCTTTGAGGGATCCGCCTTGCCCGCCGTGATCACCCACTCGGCGTCCTCCGGCGTCTCATTAAAATCCACCCCTATTTTTACATCGGCGTAGGGATAAGCGCTGTCCGCGCTGGAGTTTGTAAAATTGGCATGGGTGAGAAGCGCGTCCTCCGTCGTCCGAATGGAGGATACGGTTCCAAAAAGCCCTGCCGCCGTCTCCGGGATTGCCTGCACGCTGCCGTCCTCGTTAAAATGCAGCTCCGTAATGCAGGCGGAACGCCGGTATCCGTTGCCCGCCGGCAGAGATCCGTTGTGATATACAAAATAGGTCTTTCCCTTAAAATCAAACACGGCCATGTGGTTGGTGTTGGAAGTGGCTGTGGGCGGCATCAGCGTTTCCTTCAGGGTATAATCCCCCGAAATAAGGTCGTCCGTGGTGGAGTAGGCCATCTGCTCCCGCCAGCCGCTGGCGTGAAAGAGGTAATACGGGCCGTAGTAATTGCCGTTCTCATCCTGTCTGCGGTAGAACCAGGGCGCCTCGGTAAACGCGCTGACCTGCCTGGGAAGCACGTCTCCCTCCTCCGGCGTGGCGCCGTAAGTAATCTTCCCGTCGCCGTTTAAATCCTTCACCGAAATCATGTCCTCGTTCAGCTCACAGGTGAAAAAGCGGCTGTTGCCCCAGCCCAGATACCGGTGCTCTTCCCCGGACTCGTCCTTCTCCACCCAGATTGTGGGATCGATGTCGTCCCAGTTGCTGTTCTGCGGATCGGTCAGCGTCCCCTTTACGAGAGGCTCCCCGATGTCCTCAAAGGGTCCCGTCGGGGCGTCCGCCACCGCCACGCCGATGGACTGCTTGCCCATGGACGTCTTGTCCCAGCTGCAATAATACAGATAGTACTTATCCTTTTTCGCCTCCGGATCGTAGTGCTTTGCCACCTGGGAAGCCCAGGCCGTAGTGGACGAATTTACCCAGTCCACCTTCATCTGGTTCACCTGCATCACGGATCCCTCGGACTTCCACGTCTTTAAATCCTTCGTAGAATAACACAGATACTCCCGGATCGTATAGACCGCGTGCTCCACCGCGTTGTCGTCCGACGTGTCGTGGCCGGTATACAGATAGACTGTGTCCCCGTCTACCAATATAGAAGGATCTCCGCCATAAATCAGCTCCTCCGCCGAGGCGGCGTTCCCCACAATAGGGTTGCCTCCCGTGCTGAGCGAAAGAGCCTTCTCCCCCTCCGCTAACTGGGCCTGGACCGCCTGATCCTGACTTTCCCCGGATGTCTCTCCCGCGCCGCCGCAGGCGGTCAGCGAAAGAGCCAGCGCCCCCGCGATAATCCCCCTTAAAAATGCCTTTTTTGCCATTTGCCTTCTCTCCTTTTCTGGCTTGCTCGTTGCTTCTGATTGGTTCCTGTTACTTTTGGTTTGCCCGTTGCTTCCGGTTGGTTCCTGTTACTTTTGGTTTGCCCGTTGCTTCCGGTTTGTTCCTGTCACTTCTTGTTTTTCCTGTCGCTTCTGATTAGCCTTCTAATTTGACACAGAATTGACTCAGAAATTCTTTTGACATTAAGCCTATCATGAATTATAATAGATTACATAAAAATATGCAATAAAAATAAAAAAGGAGGCACATTCATGAAAAGGATTTTTAAACAGCTGACGTCCTGCCTGGCTGCAGTGGCAGTGATGGCAGCAACCGTCCTCGCTCCGGGCAGCGCGGTTTCAGACACGGTATCCCGGGCCGCTGAGAACATCTCGCGGGTATCGGTACACGACCCGTCCATCGCTCTGGACAAGGATGGAACGACCTACTATGTATTCGGCTCGCATATTGAGGCCGCCAGTTCCACCGACCTGGTGAACTGGAAGCGTTTTTCCAATGGTTACATAACTCCGAACAACAAGATTTTCGGAGACCTGTCAAAGAATCTTGCCAAGTCCTTCGCCTGGGCGGGAGAAAATGACGTGGATTCCAAGGGAGGCTTTTCCGTCTGGGCGCCGGACGTATTCTGGAACCCGGCCTATGTCAACACGGACGGCTCCAAGGGCGCTTACATGATGTATTTCTGCACCACGTCCACCTACTGCCGATCCGTCATCTCCTACGCGGTGTCCCAGAATATCGAGGGACCGTATGAGTTCGTGGACACGCTGATCTACTCCGGCTTCACCAGGGAGAGCGCGAAGGATAACGGCAGCCAGATTGACAAGAAGTACACCAACACCAACATCGACGAGCTGATCGCCGACGGCACCCTGAAGGGCGTCTGCGATGAGTGGTTCAGCAACAATACCACATACAACACCTCTTACGCGCCCAACGCCATCGACCCCACCGTCTTTGAGGACAAGGACTACGCCACCAACGGCAAGCTGTGGCTGACCTATGGCTCCTGGTCGGGCGGCATCTTTGTGCTGGAAGTGGATCCTGCCACCGGCAAGGTGAAGTACCCGGGCGGCGAGAGCCGGAAAGCCGACACGGCAGAGGGCTCCAAGGACACCCGGATCGTGGATCCGTATTTTGGCACCCGCATCGCCGGCGGCTACACGGTATCCGGCGAGGGTCCCTACATCCTCTACGACGAAGAGAGCGACTACTACTATCTGTATGTATCCTATGAGGGACTGGCACAGAAACAGGGCTACAACATGCGCCTGTTCCGCTCCAAGAACCCGGACGGCCCGTATGTGGACGCCAAGGGGAACAACGCGGCTCTCTCCGGAAAGGTAAACCATAACGACGTCGGCGTCAAAGTCATGGGCAACTATCGGATGGAGCCCTATGTCAAGACGGCCTACATGGCGCCGGGACACAACTCCGCCCTGATCGACCCGAAGGACGGCCAGCGCTACCTGTTCTACCACACCCGGTTCTCCAGCAACTCGTGGGTTCATGAGCTGCGCGTCCACCAGCAGTTCCTCAATGAGGACGGATGGCCGGTGACCGCCGTCTATGAAAATAATAACGACAAGATTGCCGTCTGCGCGAAAAACGACATCATCGGCGAGTACTCCTTTGTCAACCACGGCATACAGAGCGACGGCGCCAATGTCAACGCGACCAAGACCATCGTTCTCACCGCCGACGGCAAGGTGACCGGGGACGTGTCCGGCACATGGTCCTCCAAGGACGCTGAGGACAAGACCTACCTCACCATCACCTATGACAAAGCCACCTACAAGGGCGTCTTCTTCAACCAGACCGCCGAGGGATCAAGCGATAAGGTCATGACCTTTACCGCCATCGGAGACAACAACATGACAATCTTCGGATCGAAGGCCCCGCTGAACGCTTCCTTTGACAACGACACCATTTACGCGGGAGGAAATACAGGCTCTACGACCCAGATCAAGCTCTCCGGCGTGGCCGAGAAGAAGTACACAGTGACTCATAAGTCCTCCAAGACAAGCGTAGCCACCGTAAACAGCGCCGGCAAAGTCACCGCCAGGAAAAGCGGGGAGACGGTCATTACGACGACCATTACCGTGGACGGCAAATCGGAGTCCTTCAAGAATTACGTATATGTGGAAAAGGCGTCCATCGAGATCACAGACGAAAAGACTTCCATAAAGAAGGGCAAGTCCTTCACCTTCAAGGCGGAGGGAACGGGAATCAAGAATTCCTCCATTACATGGACCTCCAGCAAGCCCTCCGTGATTAAGATCACCAAAAAGGGCAAGGCAAAGGCAAAGAAAGCCGGCACTGCTAAAATTACCGCCAAGTATAAGAATATCAAGGCTACGGTAAAAGTGAAGGTCAAGAAATAACTAAAAATAATAAAACGGCACATCAACAATCTGCCATTACAATGTATTGCTTCATTAAAATGGGCCAGGGGATTAACCCCTGGCCCATTTTTTATAAGGACACCGCCCTGCCCGAGACAGCGCCCGAAGCTCCACATAGCAGCCGCAGGCGCTGCAGGTTCCGGCGTTCAGATAATCGCACTCCCGACAGATCTGAAGTCTTCTCTCGTACTCCGCCTCATCCGCCCGGTCTCTGGCTTTAATCGCCTCCCGGTAAGCGCCGATCATCTTTCGGTCCGCCTCCGCCATATCCCGCAGGAGGCACCTCTTACAGATTTTCTGCCCCATGGCCGTTATTTTGCAAGACGCAGCTCAATTACGCTGTTCTTCGGCATAGTAAGGGTAATGCCCTCCTCGCCCGTCTGATAGTCGGAGAAATCCTTCTCTGTCACCGTCTCTGGCTGATCGAAGGTGTTCATGGCGTGCATGTCGTCCGCTGTGACGATTCTTGCCTCTTTTACCTGATAGCCCTTGTCAGCCAGCGCGATTTCTACAGTCTCCTCGCTCTCAATGGAGAGATTGTTCAATGTAACTGTAATCATGCCGTCCTCGCCAAGAGATACGGATTCGGTAATCTTGGGTACCTGCCACTTGCCGATGCCCACTGTCTCCACGTCGCTCGCCGAGCTCTCCAAAAGCTGCGCGCCCTGGTGGTGCCGGTACATGTGCATGACATGATAGGTCGGCGTCTTGATCATCTGGTCGCCCTCGGTGAGAAGCACCGCCTGCAATACGTTGACCATCTGAGCCAGCGCCGCGATCTTCACCCGGTCGCAGTGCTTGTTGAATATGTTCAGGGTAATCCCGGCAATGAGCGCGTCGCGCACCGTATTCTGCTGATACAGAAAGCCCGGATTCGTGCCCGGCTCATTCTTGTACCAGGCGCCCCACTCGTCCACACAGAGGCCGATCTTCTTCTTCGGATCGTACTGATCCATGATAGCGCTGTGTCTCTGAATCAGCTTGTCCATCTTCAGCGCCTTTTTTAATGTCTTGTACCACACCTTGTCATCGAATTTCGTGGCGCTTCCCTTGATTTCCCAGCCCTCCGGATGAACGTAATAGTGTAAGGAGAGATAATCCATAAATCCGTGGAATTTCTTCTCCGTGTGATCAAAGGCGGTCTTCAGGACGCCCTTGGTCCAGTGGTAATCATCCACATTGGCGCCGCAGCACACCTTCCGGATGGATTTCTTCTCTTCTTCATCCTTCTTCTTCTTTTTCTTTTTGTCGTCCGAGTCCTCATCGTCCTCCTCCGGCTTGATGCTGTAATCCCGCACGTAGGTCTGATAGCGCCGGTACTCGTTGGCATAGTGCTCCGGGGTCATGTTGCCGCCGCATCCCCAGTTCTCGTTGCCCACGCCGAAGAAATCTACCTTCCAGGGCTCTTCCCGTCCGTTCTGCTTTCTCAGCTCCGCCATCGGGGAGACGCCGTCAAATGTCATGTACTCGACCCACTCCGACATCTCCTGGACCGTACCGCTTCCCAGGTTTCCGTTTACATAGGTCTTGCATCCCAGCTGGCGGCATAGCTCCATGAACTCGTGCGTGCCGAAGCTGTTGTCCTCGACCACGCCGCCCCAGTGGGTGTTGATTATCTTCTTGCGGTTCTCCTTCGGGCCGATGCCGTCCTTCCAGTGGTACTCATCGGCAAAGCAGCCGCCCGGCCAGCGCAGCACCGGCACCTTCAGCTCTTTGAGAGCCTCCACAACGTCCACGCGCATGCCGTTTACATTGGGAATATCCGAGTCCTCACCCACATAAATTCCCTCGTAAATGCATCTTCCCAGATGCTCGGAAAAATGGCCGTATACCTCCGGCTCGATCTTTCCTTTTTTGTGATATTCATTGATCTTTAATTTTGCCACAACTAACCTCCTATAACAATTTGCTGTGTGTCGCCATTCACAGCGAACTGTGCTTTTAATAATCGTGATGATTAATCGTCATGACGACTAGTCATCGTAAGAAAATACCGGCCGTCCATTCTCATCCCAGCGGACCTTCATCAGCATGGCGTGACGGTTCGGATTGTACAGGGGATCCCCCTCGATTTCAGCTTCCTTGCGGGCGTGATATACCATGATATCATTTCCCTCTTCATCCACCGTAAAGGAATTGTGTCCCGGTCCGTAGATCTCCCGCTCCAGATCGGTCTTTAAAACCGGATAGCGCTCCTTTTTCCAGGAAAGGGGATCCAACAGATCCGAATTTTCATCTGCCGTGAGCATGCCCACGCAGTAATTGATCCCGGTATCGCTCGCCGAGTAGGTGAGGAAAATCTTTCCATCGTGCTTGATCACGCCCGGTCCCTCATTCACCCAGAAGCCGTGGCGCTCCCAGTCATAATCCGGCGTCGTCAGAAGCACCTGGACGGTCTTTAGCTGGTAGCCGTTCTCCATCTCAGCGATGTACAGATTGGAAATCTGCGGCCCTACGCTGACCTTCTCCGCCCACACATAGTAGTATTTGCCCTGATTTTCAAAAACAGTGGCGTCCAGGGAAAACGCCTCAAAGGAAAAGATGTCGCCCTCGGCGCGTCCCATCTTTCCTTTCTCCACCCAGGGATCCTCCACGGGATCCATGCCCTGGCACTCCAGCACATAGGGACGGATCTTCCAGATATCCTCTTCCTCTCCCCCGGCAAAATAAATGTACCACTTGCCAAAGAGGAAATGAAGCTCCGGCGCCCAGATATGCTTGCTCATCGGACCGCTCTCGTGCTTTTTCCAGATCATCTTCTCCTCTGCCTCAGCCAGGTCGTTCAGCGTCTTGGAACGGCGCAGGACAATGCCGTCATAGGCCGGCACCGACGCGGTAAAATAATACCACCCATCGCGAAAGCAGACATAGGGATCCGCCCTCTGTAAAATCCAGGGTTCATTGTATCTGATCTCATTTTGTACTGACATTGCGCAGCCTCCTTCAAACAGTTTAATTTTTAAAAAGGGCACGGCATAGCCGTGCCCCTTCCCATTCATATATAGTTGTGAAAGACTATAAAAATCAATTATGCATTGTCGTCACGCATCTTCGTGTACTCGGCAATCTCCTCATCGGAGAGAACGTCATACAGTCCATTGCCGCCGAAGTAGTCCAGCATAGCCGTCGCATGATACCAGTTCGCCTTCTTGGTACCCTCGTCGATGTAGTCAGCTGCCTTCTTCTCGCCGCTGTCTACCAAATCATGAATACCGATCTTGTTGAAGTACTCATCGCAGTAGTTCCAGTATCCGGCAATCGACGTCCAACCAAACGGAATCGGGTGCATGCAGCTCTTGAAGTACTTCTTCCATGCCTCTGTGTGCTCTTCATCCAGTCCGGCGCAATACATGTCAATGTACTCATTCCAAACCTCTTCATCGGTGGTAATCGGAGCCGGCATCTCCTTGTGCTTCAGGGCTACGCCGTTAGCGTCCGTCTTTGTCTCATCGTTGTACAGAGCGATACGCGTCTTCCATCCGTCAATGCCATAGCTCATGAACTTCAGCAGCTCATATGCTTCACGGGGATGCTCGCACTCCGGTGAAATGCCGCCCCAGTCGATGGTAGCGATGGAGTGGTGGTCAGCGGAAGCGTCTTCCTTGTTGACAGCAGGCACTACGTACGGCATGATGTCGATGGAATAGTTATCCTTAAACTCCGGTGTGTTCCATGTGCCCTGGAATGTCCAGTAAGCCTCGCAGAACAGAGCCACGCGTCCGGACGCTCCGGCCCATGCGTCAAAGTCGCCCATCCAGTTCTCCATCGGAATAGAGCCGCTCGCCGGCGCCTTGTATCCGCTCTTAATCAAATCCGAATACTGCTGCTCGCCCACAGCCCATACGCCGAGATCAAAATCCTTGCCGTCGTATCCGAACTCGCCCACGATGTCCTGAGATGCGGCAATGCCGTAGTAGGAATCCAGACGGGTGTAAGCGGCCATTCCATAGTAGGGGATGCCGCCGTCCGGCGGATCTTTCACGGTAGCGTCCTTAATCAGCTTGATCATATCATCCCAGGTCCAATCCTGATCGGGAATGTCAATGTTCAGCGTCTTCAGAACGTTGCGGTCAATGAGCATGATACTCGGGAAGAACTTGACCGGCACGCCGAATCTGTGACTGGTAGAATACATGCCCAGACCAGCCTCTTCAATGGTGCTGGCAAGATTCTTGGTCTCCGGGTCGGAGTTCCACATCTCGGTGACGTCTGCCAGCAGGCCGTTGCTCAGAGCAAAGTCGGCGTCGGTGTACATAAATACATCCGGTACGTCCTTGTTGGAAATCAAGCTGGACAGCGTGGTGTTGTAGGTTCCGGCTGCCTCAAATACAGTCTTTACTTCGATATTCGGATAAATCTCCATAAAGCGGTCTGCCAGAGCCTTTACAGTCTCATCCTGGTCAAAGTGGAAATACTCCAGGGTGATGTTGTCGGTGGTCATATCTTTGGCCTTCTTATACTTGATGCCAGCGATCTCCACCTCTTCCGTCTCGCCCGTGATGGAAATGGTGCCGCTGTCCACTGACGGACCGTCATTGCCGCCGCAGGCTGTGAGCCCAACCATCATGGAGACAGAAAGAACTAGTGCGATTAACTTTTTCTTCATGATATTCCTCCTTATTGATTAATCTGAGTTCCACACACTAAATGAAACCCTATTTTCACTTATGGTAAAATTATACCATAACAAGCATGAAAATGCCATAGTTTTTTGTAATTTTTTACAATGCCGACTCTTACTCGCCTGTGATACCGGTCCGGTCGATACTCTCTACGAAATATCTCTGCAGGACGAAGTACATCAAAAGCAGCGGAAGGATGCTCAGCATCGTACCTGACATGTTGATTGCCTCGTTCAGACTGGCGGCTCCTGAGGAAGCCGAGCTGGTCGCGTACGCATTGTAGTTGTCCGCGAATTTCGAGAGCTGAATGACCAGAGACGTCCAGCCGGACTCCGTCATGACGCCGGACACATACATCTTGGTCAGGTAGGACTCATTCCAGTACCACACAAAGGAGAACAGTCCCACTGTGATAAAGGCCGGCGCCGCCGATGGCAGCGAAATCCTGAAAAAGGATTTAAAGTATCCGGCTCCGTCGATCTGCGCCGCCTCAATCAACGCCTTGGGCACCTGGCGGAAAAACTGCCAGAAAATCAGGATAAAGATCGGCGCGTTGATTCCCATGCCGAGGAGCGGCGGGAATACAAAGGGAAGCAGGGTTCCCAGAATGCCCATGTTGGAATACATAACGTAGGTGGGAATCATCGTCACCTGGCTGGGCAGGATGAACGTGAGAATGATGATTCCAAATACCAGTTTCTTCCCCGGAAACTCAAACCGCGCCAGCCCGTACCCGATAATGGAACAGGATATCATGTTGCAGATCGTGGGCACGCCGGCAAGGATGATGCTCTTGCCGAAGGAAGCCCAGAAATCCATGCTGGCGGCCGCCTGCGTATAGTTGGCTAACTGAAACTTGCTGGGAATCCAGTTGATTGAGGAGTCCAGCAGATCGTCCAGTCCCATAAAGCTCGTACTGATCATGTGAAGGATCGGGTTGAGGTAGATGAACCCGATGCAGATCAGCAGCGCATAGATGCACAGCGGCTTGATCAGGCCCTGCTTTTCCTTGGATCCGAGCAAAAACTTTCTCACCTTGTCCTTATTGATCCTCGGAGTGGTAGCGGCAATAGCTTTTGCCGGTTTATTTTGCTTCTGCTCTTTTTTGTTTCGCTGCATTTCTTGCACTCCTCCTTCTTATCCTCTTTACTTCTCTCTCTTCCTTCTTGCGCTGCTTCTTCGCCTTCTTCACCTGTTTCTCATAGACGTCTTTCTTCGCGAAGAACAGAAGGGCAAAGAGACCTACGATAATCAATACCACAAGGGAATACAGCCACGCCATCGCGGAAGCATATCCGTATCCCTTTTCTTTTGTACCTGAGAACATGGACGTCTGTATCAGTCCGATAATCGTATTCTGGTCGTTGTTCGAGATAAATACGACCGTGTACACCAGGCACAGCAGGATCATGGGCTTGATGGTGGGAAGGGTAATCTTCCAGAAGCACTCCCACCCGGAACCGCCGTCGATCTTGGCGGCCTCGTACATGGATCTGTCAATCTTCTGCAGACCGGACAAAAAGATCAGGATCTGCACGCCCGAGTACCACAGCATCGTGATCATGTTTTCAAACAGATCCGATATCGGCTCTGCCAGCATGGAGGGAAGGAATCCCTGTATCGCGGTAGTGATGGCCTGAGTGTCCAGCGCCGTAATGCTTCCCGCGCCCTCGTCATTCAGCATCCCGATAATCGGGCCGCTGACGATGATAACCGGCAGGAAAAAGATCAGTCGGAACAAGCCTTTTCCCTTAATCGGCTGGTTCAGCATAATGGCGATGATCAGGGCAAATACCACAATGACCGGGACGGATATGACCGTAGACACCACATAATTTACCAGCTCCGGTATAAATTCCGTATCCGACAGCAGAATCTGGGTAAAATTGCCGTATCCCGCAAAAGTGAACATCATGCCCCGCGGCATCATGCGGATATTGTTCAGCGCGTAATAGAACGACGCTCCCATCGGGTAGGCCAGGAAAAGAGCCATGCCCAAAATCCAGGGGGACACGAACAGCACGCCCATGCGGGCGTCCCTCTTTGTCAGGCGTCCCGGCTTGATCTGCTTCAATCTCTGTTTTTCTTCTTTGCTCAGTTTTTTCTTGCTCATTCAGCTTCACCTGCCTTATAAGAGTAAGACATTGCCTCGACCGTAGTACCGTCTACCGTCTGGGTCTTCTCCGTATAGTTTACATACACCTTCGTGCCATTGCTGTAAGTCACCGTGGCAATGCCGTCTTTCTTCTCATGGCTCACGATGTTCGCGTCTCCGATCTGATTGTTCAGCGCGCGGAGCATCTTGTCGTAATTCACGATGGAATCCTTGTAAGTGCTATACTCCGTACTATACAGATCCGCCGAATTGGTATAAATCAGAGCCGCTGAATTTTCATTGGTTACGTAGAAGGAGGGGTACACGCCCGCCTCTACCATCTGCAGGAAGAACTCCTGCTTGTTCGCCTCAAAGTTCATGTACTCGGAATACATGGGCACAACGCCTTTGAGCACCATGGACAAAAATGGAATCTCCTCGTCGATGTACATATAATCCGACGATCCCAGAGGCATATCCAGGAACGCGTCCGTGTTTTTCCACAGGTACGCGGCCGGCTGCTCCAGAACCATGTCTGTCTTGTCGTCCACAGCGTCTAACATCCGCGAGTAGACGTCCGCCGTGTTGTTTCTCGTGTAATATTTGCTCTTATAGCTGTAGGAGAACAGCGTATTGCTCGCTCCCGAAACAGCAATCTGATGCACGCCCTCGTCGGCGGTATCAGAAATGAAATCTTTAAAATAGGACTCGGACGTCTCCGGCACCAGGTAGTAGAACTCATCGTACACTTCCGCCCACACATCCTCTACAAACGTCCTCTTGTTGATCTTTTTAATCATGTCGTAGTTGAGGTGGTTCGTCTTCGGATTCATTCTCATAGCGTCGTCGTAGAGATACACCTGGTAATTGGATTTGGCGGACATGTTGATCATCTCCGTCATTTCCCGCTCGCTTCCGATGTGTCCATCCACTTTGTAGCTCTTAATCGGCACATTGTAGAGGCCGCCGTTCTGCCATCCCTTGTACACGGAAAGCAGGCTTCCCACGCCTCCGGCCTGCAGATCCTTGAAGATCCGGTTCACATCCTCCAGCTTCGTCATGGTGACCGCCTTGGTGCTCAGGAGGAAATTCTCCCTGTCGGTTCCCAGGAAATCCACTCTCGTCTTATAAGAGCTGTCCTTCTTTACAATAAGGTTATTATTTAACAGGTACTCCCTGTACTTGGAAGCCATTGCGGAGTAGTTGGCCTCATCTCCGTCTAACAGGATATAGCGCACCTGAAGATCCGAGTGCGTACGGTCCTGCTCGGCGCTGGTCACAGTACCGGAATTGGAGTTGTTAAGGGGCTGCACATAGAGGTCGCGGAGCAAAAATCTGGCAAAGCAGCGGTTATAGTTTACCATAACGCCGTTGGGATGCACTTCTATGCTTCCTCTCTTCTCGCCCTTTTCCACAATGCCCAGATAGCCTACCTGGGATTTGGTGTGAGCCATGCCGAAAATCGGGGCCAGGACTTCGTTGGAATCCTTGACCATGTCGATCTCGTCCCACAGATACGTCTTTGTATCGGCTTCCGAGAAGCCGTTGTCCTTGCCGTAGATCATCTGGGAGAAGCCGGTGACGTACCGTCCCTCTTTGTTGTCCAGGTTGATCAGGGCGCCGTTGCCGTCCGGGATGAGCATGTAGCCCTCCTCGTCGTCCAAGAAGCTGTAGCCCATCAGCGGGTACATAACTACCGACGATATGTAAGTGCCCTCCTGCTCCTCAGTGATCGAGTCGTCCGGCACGCAGACAACCAGATTATCATCTTCCAGGGATACGTTCATCGTCAGGCCGATCTTGTATTTCTTAAAGTATATCTTGGCGGAAAAGCCGTTGTTCGTCTCCGTCACTGTCAGATCGTGATCGGAGAGAACCAGATCCGCCTGCTCCGTAAACTTGGTGCCCACCATCACCGTAAGCACGATGCCGGACTTCATGTAGGCGTTCCAGGACGCGTTACTGTTTCCGTCGTCCTTCTCATCGCTGAGGGTCGATTCAATAATCCGTCCGGTCTTCTTGTTCTCCAGCATAATGGAGAGTCTCGGCTCGTACAGGTACATCTTGTAGGTGTCGCTCTCGGCCACCACCTTGTAATCCTTCTTGGTGATCCAGTCCTTCTTATCCACCTTTCCGACGGCTCCGGTCTGTACGACCTCACCGTTTTCGTCTACCTGCTGCTGTTGCTCAGCGCCGCCTTCCTCTCCGCCTTCCGCGGACGCGTCGCCGTCTGCTGTTCCTGCTGCATCTGTTGCGCCAGCTGCATCCGCTGCTCCTGCTGCATCCGTTGCGTCCGTTGCGCCAGCTGCGGTATCTTCCGGCGCCGCGGATACAAACCGCTTCACGCCCGGGGCGCCAGCCAGAAAGACGGTTACAGCCACAAACAGCGCCAGGATCTTTTTCCAATGCTTAGTAACCAAATCGATACACCACCTCTCCGAATACTGCGCTTATGAACTCAAATACCTGTGCCCACAGGACATAGATAATGAAGATCAGCAGTGCCACAATCAAAATCGTAAAGATTGTCAGGCATATAATCTTGAATGTCTCTTTTCCGGTGTAGTTGTTGACTTCCTTCATGCCCAGCACTCCCAGCACCAGCACCCACGCGATCATGACAAAATTGATCAGGGTAATGATGAACTGCTCGTTGTTGGTCAGAATGTGCGACATGATAAAGTTCACCGGCGTCAGCAAAATGTAAGGCATCAGGCTGTAGCAGAAGTATGTATAGATCTTCTTTATGGTACCCTCGCCTTCATTGATGGTACATACCAGGTAGTTGCATGCCGTCAGCGCCACGATCACAATTACGATCGTTCCCACATCCGAGAGGATGTCGTAGCGTCCCTCGCGCACCGTCTTCTGCAAAAATCCGCAGAGATATTTGTCAATGACAAACTCAATCATGAATATCAGGAGCAGGATGCTGGAAGACGCCCAGGACGCCCTGCCCTCCCTGGCGATTCCATAGGAGCCGTCAATGGGATGCTTCATATAATATCCGGCATATGACAGGTTGGAGATGAGCTTGTTCTGCTTGGCCCGGGCCACCACTTTTCTCGGTCCGGCCAGTATGCCCTTCTTTCTGTCCATAATCTTCACGACCTTGTAAAGAATCCACAAGAGGACGATAATGGCAATGGCTGCCACAATATGGTTTTTCAGCCAGACATTTCGCATCTCCCAGAAGGAGTCGGAATATCCTTCCTTATCCTTGGCCAGCCGCGAGTAGTGCAGCGCCTGCTCGTAGTTCTCCTCCTGCTGATAAGCCCGGCCCATTGCCTTGTTCGCGTAGTCGAACATGCTGTTCATCTGCAGCACCTCGGTCAGGGGCTCGCGGCTCTCTGTATAATGTCCCGTCGAATAGAGAGTCAGGGCATTGTGCAGCTTCTGGGTGAACTCCGTCGGCTCATAGACCTGAATCTGGCATTTCTCGGAATCCAGCACGTAGATCTGATCGTTCTTGCCTACCTGTATGCTGGTGAGCATGGTAGAAAGACCGATTCTCTGAGTACCGTCGTCGCCGGCGCCGAATACATACAGCGGCTCGCCGATGTCGTTGTACTCGTAGATATATCCTGTACGGGAAGCTACGTATACGTTGTCGTGATTTCCCACAGCCACAGCGGCCGGAGCCTCATCGTACACATCGGATATGTTGTTGCCCTTGATCATATTGATGCCGGCGATGTTCAGACGCTTCAATGTAGTAGCGCCGTCGCCGCGGGTAATCGTATAGATCAGTCCCTTCTGATCGATCGCCAGGTTATCCGGAGTAGACGGAATGTTGCTGACCATCTTCGCGCGCTGCTCCTTGGTGAGGATGGCGCGGTAAATGATCTGCTGGATGCTCGTGGACGCGTAGTTCGTTCCGAAATAACCGAGGAACGTCCCTCCCTCGGAAGGAGAAATCTCCACGATACCGTTGGTATTGGACTCGCAGACAATAAACATGATGCCTGCATCGTTGACTACCACCTTAAGCGGAAGGAAACTCAGTCCCTCGCCGTACAGGGGGTTGGTCGGCTTGGTGTACTTGTTGACTACCTTGCCCTTTGCGTCGAACTCATAGACCGCGCCCTCTACTGCATCTGTACCGCGGTCCGCTACATAGACATGCCCGTTCTCCTCTGTGACGAATACGCCCATCGGATTGGCAAGGATACCGTCGCCTATAATGGTGACCAGATCGCCATTCTCTTTGCCGACCAGGATTCGTTTGCTGCCGGTATCCGCCACATAGATCGTGCCGTCGTCCGCCACATACATGTCGTTGGGGTTGCTCATGAACTCTTCCCCGAATTTAATAACTGTTGACTTCGCCAGATAACCTGTCTGCGTCTCTTCCATTCTGCCATATCCGTCCACCGTATAGGTCTTGTATGGAGTCTTAGCAGATACAGTGACACAACCTGCTTCTGAAGTAATTCCCATTGCAAGCAGGAGTACAGCTATCAGACTTAATAATCTTTTCTTTTTCTTCATAATGCCTCTATCCTTCGCCTTTTTGCAATTGTTTACTTGATACCGGAATGTGCCATTGTGTTCATAACTCCATTCTGGAGAATGATGAACAGCACTAAGTTAGGTATGAACAGGATCAGCGTAGCCGCCGCGGACATACCCTGTCCGGCAACGGTGTTGTTCGCGTTGATAAACGAGTTCATATAAAACGTAAGCGTCTTCATACTGTCTTCGTTTACGAAGAAGTTGGATGTCTCCACATTGGTCCACACCTGCTGGAACACCAGGATGGTAGCCGTCGCTATGGCCGGCTTGATCATCGGCAGAATCAGCTTGCGGTACACAATAAAGTCCGTCGCGCCGTCGATGTAGGCCGCCTCAATCAGCGCGTTGGGAACCTGTTCCACGAACTGCTTCACCAGGAACAGGGCCACAGGATATGCCACCAGAGGCAGGATGTGAGCCCAGAGCGTATCGATCAGCCCCAGGTTCGCGATTACCAGATAACGGGGGATCAGCACCGCCGTTGCCACGAACATCAGGGCGGTCTGGTTGACCGTCATCATCATGTCGCGTCCTTTGAACTTCAGCTTTGCCAGCGCAAACGCGGACATGGTCGTAAAAATCAGGGACAATCCCA
The DNA here is from genome assembly GCA_947589175.1 of uncultured Lachnospiraceae bacterium. Classification (GTDB taxonomy): domain Bacteria; phylum Bacillota; class Clostridia; order Lachnospirales; family Lachnospiraceae; genus Eubacterium_F. The sequence continues at coordinate 27,365 of CANPZR010000006.1, forward strand.
CTGTCAGCAGCGTGACGATCACGCTGTTGAATACGTAACGGCTCATGGGCACGCCCGATCCGCGGCTGAACTTCATCAGTTTCTCAAAGTTTTCAAACGTCGGATTCTTTACAAAAAACGTAGGCGGGAATGCAAAGAGCTCATCCATCGGTTTGAACGCGTGCATTGCGATATACACAAGCGGCATTCCCATGAATATCAGCAATGGCAGCAATATAAGCATGATCTTGATCTGTCCCCTTTCAAACTTCGGGGGATTCATGCGTTTTCCTTTATAAGCCATTATTCACCCTCCTTTTCTGTTAGTCTTTTTCTGTCAAAAGTGCGTTGGACACTTTAGAGAACAGTTGAACAATTAACAGCAGCACAACGGATACAGCCGCCGCGTAACCCATCTCGTACCGCAAAAAGCCGTAGTCCTCGATATGGTTTACGATCAGCTGCGCCGCGTATCCCGGAGAGGGGTTACCGGTCAGCCAGGTAGAAATCATACCGTTCTGGAATGCGTTTACAATGGACATAACCGCCGCGAACAGCATCTGGGGCTTCATCTGCGGTATGGTGATGTAGATCATCTCCTGGAAGCGGTTCTTGACGCCGTCGATGGCCGCCGCCTCGTACAGCTCCTCATCGGAGTTCAGAATACCGGCGATCATCGAGAGGAAGCCTACGCCCATGGAGGACCAGAGGCCTACCACAATGACAATGGCTAACAGGTACTGGGCATTTACCAGCCAGATAATCGGCTCGTTGATGATGCCAAGGCTCATGAGCCAGCTGTTCAAAAGTCCTGTCTGGTCGCCGGAGAAGATAACCTTCCAGAGTACCGTCATGGCAACACCGGTGGTCATACTGGGCGAGTACAGGATCAACGCGAAAATGGTTCTCGGCAGCTTGGTCAGGTTGCACAGCGCCCATGCCAGAATAAAGGAGAGCACATAACCTCCTATACCTACTACCACTGCGTAAACTACGGTATTCGGCAATACAAACTGCATGAATACCTCGTCGCTGGTAATCAGCGTGATGTAATTGAGAAACCCTGTAAAATCCGGGAACTCAATCGAGTTAAAGTTCGTAAAGGACAGGATAACCGCCAAAACAACCGGCACCAGAATAAATCCGATAAAGACAATCGCATATGGTGCCATAAAGATATATCCATTCCAATTCGAACGCTCGCGCTTGCGAATGTTATTTTTCTTTTTATTTTGTGTTTGTACGATATTATCTTTGTTTTTTGCCATATTCCACTCCATCCAATCTTATTTGCCGAGTATCTTTTTCACAGATTCAATTGTCGGGATATTGTAATCCTCTATAACAGCGCCGTTGCTATTGTTATAGCCAAACTCCTCCAGCTTGCGGTCAAACTCGTGGTTTACGCTCTTCACCGCCTTGTCTACACGGCTCTGGACGTCGTCGCCGTTGACGCAGACGTCGTTAAAGGCATTACTTACTTCGCGCTCCAACAGATAAGTACCCGGAACTCTGGCTACATCCACTACGTTCTTAGCGGTCTGCGCGATGACATTCTTGTCTTCAGAATCCAGTGGCAGCTGGGAAAAAGCAGCCATATTGGCCGTAGGCCACATATAGTCGTCGCCGTAGGAAATCTGGAGCGTCTGTCCGAACTCTGCCTGAGTCTCTGTAGACGACCACCATTTTACAAATTCCCATGCCTTTGCTTCCCTGTCTGAATCGCTCTTGAAGATAACGCTGCTCTCCGCCTGTCCGCAGACAGTCCGCTTGATGGAGCCGTCCTCCTGCTTGGTTCCGGGAGCAACCGCGATCTTCCAGGAGCCGTCCAGCTCCGGAGCCGCATTCTTCACCATGTTGTAAGTTGCATAGTCGGCAATTCCGATGGGCATATCGCCGTTGCGGAAATGCTGATAAAAGTTGTCAATATTTACCGGCAGGTTGTATACGGTAAAGAGGTCTGTCAGCTCCGTGAAGCCCTTAACCGATTCCTCGCTGCCAAACGCAGTTCCCTCCGCCGCAGTCGGATAGTAGAGAGAACCTCCGTTCTGCACGATCAGCGGCGTAGTGCCGTGGAAGTTTCGCATGAGCAGCATGCCGGCGGTCGGATAGTAGAAATTCAGGCCGCGCATCTGCAGCGTCGGAAGCATGTCAATGACGTCGTCCATGGTCTCCGGTACCGGGATATTCAGCTTCTCCAGCACATCCGTGCGGTAGAACAGTACCCAGAAGTTCATGGTCTCCGGCATGGAGTAGACCTTGTCGCCGATGGTGCCCGTCAGGAAAAATCCGGGCTCATAGGGAGCAGCCGCCTCCTTGAAATCCGAGAACTGCGTCATGTCGATCAGCGCGCCGCGGATACCTAACTCATACGGAATCGTATAGTTCAGTCCGGTAGCCACATCCGGCGCGTTGCCCGCCGAGTTGGCCAGCACCAGCTTGTTCTGGTCGGGCATGACGCTGATATCGACCTGGATGCCCGTCTCCGGCGTAAAGTCCTCGTCGATCATCTTCTGCATCGTCTGAATGTACTGGTTGGAACGGTTTACCCACACCTGAAGGTGATCCTTGTCGCCCGCGTTAGCCGAGTAGGATTTGTCGGTGAAGGAGGAAACGAAACGCTTCAGGTTCCTTCCCACGCCCTCGAAGAATCCCGTCTCCGCCGGCAGCTCGGCGCCGCTCTGATAAATCCAGATGCGGTCGATCGCCAGATCGTTCTTGAGAAGATCGTCGATGGCCTGCGCCAGGTAGTGGATAACCGAGTTGCTGCTGGTAGACAGCTCCGCAATACGGTAGGGGA
>CANPZR010000007.1 GCA_947589175.1 uncultured Lachnospiraceae bacterium
AACTTTCCGTCAACCATATTTCCGGTCGATTTCCGTATGACATGGCGCCCGTCCATCATTTCTTCCAGGAACTGCTGTTCTTCCGGATAAATAGGAACAAAGTCCTCTCCGACGCACACCGGCCTCATGATACGTGACAGCGGCCTTAAGCGCTCCCGCACTTTCTCCGGCTGTTCGGTGTCCAGAAAAAAGTAGTCAGGAAATAAAGGGAGAAGCTTTTCGTGCCATTCCCTCTTAAAGTGTTTCAGACAGATGTACTTTGGGACAAAAAGCTCCCGTGCCACCCCTTCCGGCATGGCGGTCCTGCATTTGTCACACACCTTTTCGACGTCCTCACCGCCCAGAGCCTGCACCACATACCACATGAGCCCGCTTCCTTTCCGTGCGGAAAACCGCGCTTTCTGCCTGATCCTGCAGTTGTCCACATAATTTATATTATGGAGGACAAAAGACCGCAACGTACGGAAAAACGTTAAATAAACAGATCCTTTCAAGCGGAAAATTTAGAAAAACAGACCGACATGCAGACAGCAAAGAAACATATTCTATACCACCATAAAAAATTTTTCAGACAGGAACCGGACACAGATGCCACGGAAAATGAAAATTTTAGCACTTGCAAATGCCGCGGATGTATGGTATACTTCACTTGATTCTGAGGGGGAGTTCATATAATATAAATTATGTGGATTTTTCCCATTCCGTAGCGTTTACGCTACAGGGGCGATGAGAAAAAACTGTATTTACAGTTTTTCCTCACTGCGGGGCAGTGCAGTGTACTGCCATTACTATATCTCCACCAGCAGATCCATCTTTTCCAGCTGCTTCCGGTACACGTTATACGGCTCTTTCAGATAGATCCGGGTCGTCTCAATACTGCTGTGCCCCATCATATCCGCCAATTTGACAACATCATGATTTAATCTATAGAATGTCCGGGCGAACAGATGCCGCAGATTGTGGGGAAATACCTTGTCCGCATCGACTCCCGCTATCTGGCACAACTTTTTCATCTCCCGCCAGATATAGCTCCGGTCCAGCGCCTTTCCTTTTTTTGTCTGGAACACGGGGCCTCTTTTTATGCCGTTTTTATAGACATAGCAGAGCAGGCTCTTCTGCAGGTCTCCGGGCAGCATGATCTTCCGCTCTTTTCCTTTATTATAAATCGACGCCGTTCCGTTCCTTAGCGCCTGCACGGTGATGAAGGCCAGCTCGCCCACCCGTATGCCCGTGGCGCAGATGGTCTGGATGACCAGGCCGATCCGGACTTTCCCGGTCTCCGCCGCCGTCTTTACCAGCCTCTTGTATTCATCCTTGGTCAGCTCCTTCTTTTCCGGCATAAACGTCTCCGTCTGGATTTTGTATGTCTTTACCCTCAGATCGTGCCATCCCATAAATTCAAAGAACTGATTCGCCGCTACAAGATAGGAATTGACGCTGGTGGTCTGGTAGTCCATTTCGTTTTTTAGATATTCCTTGTACTCCAGCACCAGCTCCCGGTCCAGGCTCCGCCCCGCCGCGAATTTCCGCAGCTTTTCCAGGTCGCCCATGTACTTTGTTATCGTATTTTTGCTTTTTTCCTGCCCGTATAGATGCGCGCGGAAATTTTCCAGTGTTTTGGGAGTTATTTTTCTTTTTTTCATAGGTTCTGCTTTCCTCCTTAAAAATGCAGGCAGACAGACAATACCGTGATCCAGGTCAAGTTCTGAATTGATTTCATGCTGGAATGTCATCTCCTGCCAAAAACAAAAAACTCATGATAACCAGCTGTATACAGATTACCATGAGTTTTCATTTACTATTTCTTATTAAATTTTATATCATTAATCATGTCGATGCTGTTCCTTATTCATTCAGGAATTTCTCCATCAGGCGATAGCCGGTGTCAAGGTAGTTTCCGCTGGCCTCGGCCTCGCGCTCGTTATAGCGCCAGTCCTTCCCCTGATTCTCTCTGCTGTCATAGAGCATAAAGGGAATCGGCTTGCCGGAGTGGGTTCTGGTGCAGATCGGCGTCGGGTGGTCCGGCAGTACCAGAATCCGGAAGTCCTCCCCGGACTTCTCCATCTGCTCCCACACGCGTCCTAACACTCTCTTGTCCACGTTCTCAATCGCCTTGATCTTTCTCTCCACGCTTCCCTGGTGGCCCATCTCGTCGGGCGCCTCGATGTGGATATAGGCAAAATCATAGCCGTCCTGCAAGAGAGCCTTCACGGCGGCGTCCGCCTTGCCCTCGTAGTTCGTCTCCAGCGTGCCGTCCGCGCCCTCTACCTCGATGTTGGTCATCTCCGCTCCCACGGCGATCCCCTTCAAAAGATCCACCGCCGAGATCATGACTCCCTTTTTGCCGAATTTCCCCTCAAAGGAGTCCAGAATCGGCTTCGTGCCCGCGCCCCAGAACCAGAGGGAATTTGCCTTGTGAAGTCCTCTTTTGGCGCGCTCCACATTCAGCGGGTGATTGTTCAGTATCTCATAGCTGCGCTCCATCATCCGGCGCAGCGCCGCGTCCTGTGGCAGATGCTCTCCGATTACCTGTCCCAGCACGTCGTGGGGAGGCACAAGCTCTACCACCTCTCCCCCCTTCCAGATGGTGCAGTGCCTGTAACTGGTGCCCACCCAGAACTGGTACGTCTCGTTCTCCAGCTCCTTTTTCACCGCGTCCAGAAGAACAGCCGCGTCCTCTGTGGAAATCTCGCTGCTGCTGTGGTCGATAATGGTGTGCTGCTCATAGGGCGCGTCCTCCTCCGAAACCGTCACGATATTGCAGCGGATCGCGATGTCCGTATCCTCCATGGGGACGCCGATGCTCAGCGCTTCAAGCGGCGAGCGCCCCGTATAATATTTCTTCGGATCGTATCCTAACACTGCCAGGTTCGCCGTGTCGCTCCCCGGCTTCATCCCGTCCGGAATCGTCTTTGCCATGCCGATCACAGACCGGGGCGCCAGCTTATCCATATTGGGAGTATCCGCGTACTCCAAGGGCGTCTTGTCCCCCAGCTCGGCAATCGGCTCATCTGCCATGCCGTCTCCCAGCACTAATACATACTTCATGATAATCTCCATTCCGAGCGATTTATATTCGCTATATGAATCATATTCGCTCTAGCGTCTTGTCGCGTGAACTATGTTCACATCATTCTGCCTGTCAAAATCCCACGCGAATCCGGGTGATAAATGTATCAAACTCCGCAATCGCGTCATGAAATTTCTTCTCTGTCATCTTCTCTGTGATAAAGCCGAACTCGCCCGGCACGCCGCCGTCAATGACTTCAAGGTTCTCAAATGCGGCCTCCGCCTTCGCGCGCTCCGACTCTCCAACGCGGACAAAGAAGCGATTCTCCATCTCCTCGAGCGGGGCGATCTGCTGTTTCTCGTCCTCCCAGATGGTCATTACGTTGACATTCATGTGCTTGACCGCGTCCACCACGTCCGACACGACCGCGCTGGCCGTGGCCTCCTTGCCGGCGCCCCTGCCGTAGAACATCACGTCGCCCAGCATATTGCCGGTCACGCAGATGGCGTTGAACACGTCGTTCACGCTGTAGAGCGGATTGTCCTTTCCGATCATCTGCGGAGCTACCATAGCGTAGAGCCTGCCGCCCACCTTCCGGCTGGAGCCGAGAATCTTGATCGCCGCTCCCGCCGCCTTCGCGTATTTAAAATCCTCCGCCGTAATCTTCGAGATACCCTCGGTGTAAATATCCTGATAGTCCACCTGCTGCCCGTATGCCAATGAGGTGAGAATGGCGATTTTCCGGCAGGCGTCGTATCCTTCCACGTCCGCCGTCGGATCCTTCTCCGCGTAGCCGAGCTCCTGCGCCTCTTTCAGCACATCCGCGAAATCTGAGCCGTCCTCCGCCATCTTGGTGAGAATGTAATTGGTCGTCCCGTTGAGAATACCGTTGATCTGCTCGATCTTATCCGCGGTAAGGCTCTGGTTCAATGGCCGGATAATGGGGATGCCGCCGCCCACGCTCGCCTCGAACAGAAAATTGACCGTCTTGCTCTTGGCGATGTGCACTAACTCCGCGCCGTATGCCGCCACCAGCTCCTTATTGGAGGTGCAGACGCTCTTGCCGGACAAAAGCGCCCGTTTCACAAACTCATAGGCCGGCTTTGTACCGCCCATCGTCTCCACTACAATGGAAATCTCCGGATCCTCCGCGATAATATTGTAATCATGTACCAATTTGCTCTGCACCGGATCCCCCGGAAAATCCCGCAGATCCAGCACATATTTTACTTCCACTTCCTGTCCGGCCCGCTTGGCGATTACCTTGGCGTTGGTGTTCAGCACCTCTACCACGCCCGAACCCACGGTACCGTAACCTAATACTGCAATCTTAATCATCTTGACCTCCTGGCGCGCCCTGCGCAGCCTCATCCGCCGCAGCCTCTCTGGCCCTGGCTTCTTCTTCCTTTTTCTTTCTCTCGGCCTCCAGCTGCCTCTCTCGCTCCGCGCGCTCCTCTTCTTCCATCTTCTTTATAATGCTGTGAATTAACCGCCAGTCATTTTTCGACAAAAGCCTGTCGGGGCTTATGACAATAACCAGATCTTCTCCCTTTCTCGCGATAAAATCGGCGTAGCCGGTCTTTTTGTTCTGCATGATAAAAGGAAAATCCTGGACGTTCTCGCCCTCGGCCCTGAAAATCCCCGCCACTCCGTCCGCGATGCAGGCAAGAGGACCCTGCTCGGTCCGAAGCACCAGATACTTGGTGTTATCCGTCACGGGAACCTGCGGCAGAATCAGATAATGCCGGATATTCACAAGCGGAATCTTCTCCCCGCGAATATCCACAAACCCCAGAAAGCTCGGCATCTTTGATTCATTCACCGGAATATAGTCCGAATAGATCTCTATTCCATTCATATGCGAGACCTCTACCCCATATATCTTTCCACTCAGATAAAATGAAACAATCTCTTTCATTTGCACCTTCCCCTTTTTAACTGTTGATCCACTTCAGATAGGCGTTCATGAACATATCAATATCCCCGTCCATCACCGCGGATACATTGCCGGTTTCCGCATTGGTCCGATGGTCCTTCACCATCGTGTAGGGCTGCATGACGTAGGAGCGGATCTGATTCCCCCACCCGATCTCCTTGACCTCTCCCCGGATGTCGGATTCCTTCGCCAGATTTTCCTGTTCCCGCAAAATCAAGAGCTTGGCCTTTAACATCTGCATCGCCTTGTCCTTATTCATGTGCTGGGAGCGCTCGTTCTGGCACTGCACCACGATTCCGGTAGGAAAATGCGTGATGCGGATCGCCGAGGACGTCTTGTTGATGTGCTGCCCGCCGGCGCCGCTGGAACGATACGTGTCGATGCGTATATCGTCGTCGGCAATCTCAATATCGATGTCCCTCTCGATGTCCGGCATGACGTCGCAGGACACAAAGGACGTCTGACGCTTGCCCGCGGCGTTAAAGGGGGAAATGCGCACCAGCCGGTGTACCCCGTGCTCGCTCTTAAGGTATCCGTATACATTCTCCCCTTGAATCTCCAGCGTCACGGATTTGAGCCCCGCCTCATCCCCGTCCAGGGAATCCAACACCTTCACGGAAAAGCCCTTCCGGTCGGCCCACCGCTCATACATACGGCACAGCATGCTCGCCCAGTCGCAGCTCTCGGTCCCGCCCGCTCCGGCATGCAGGGTGAGAATGGCATTTTCCGAGTCGTGCTCGCCGGTGAGCATCGTCGTAATCCTCAGATCGTCAAATTCCTGACAGAACTCCCGGTACTCCTGCTCCACCTCCGGAATCAGCGACTCGTCATTTTCCTCATTTCCCATCTCAATGAGCGTCATGATGTCCTCATAGGAGCTGCTCAGCTTATCCGCCCGCTCCACCACGCTCTTTAAATCCTTCACTTCCTTCATGGACGCGCTGGCCTTCTCGGCGTCGTCCCAGAAATCCGGCGCCTCCATATTGCGTTCCAGTTCTTCAATTCTCAGCTTCTTGTCCGCTAAGTTAAAGTGAATCCCTTACTTCCAGAAGTGGTTTCTCAAAGCTGCTCAGTTCAATTCGGATATTATCCAGTTCAACCACAAAATCACCACCTTATTTTTTTATATGATGTGGGGGGACAAAAGCATTTTGCCCCCGGATATCACGAATCAATAGAGAAAACTATTATTTCTCACCGGTCGTCCCAAGAGAACCATGCTCCCTCTATCAGCGTCCGTGACAGTACTTATACTTCTTGCCGCTGCCGCAGGGGCAAGGATCGTTCCGTCCGACCTTTTCCGTCTTGCGGACAATCGGCGCGTTGGCCGAGTCGTCCCGGTTGGTGCCCGTCACCTGCGCCACCTGCTCGCGCTCTACCTTCTGCTCAATGCGGACATGCATCAGCATCCGGACCGTCTCCTCACGGATGGACTCGGTCATCTCATTGAACATATCATACCCCTGAAGACGGTATTCTACTACAGGATCCCGCTGGCCAAAGGCCTGCAGGCCGATTCCCTGCCGCAGCTGGTCCATATCGTCGATGTGATCCATCCAGCGGCTGTCCGTAGCCTTCAATATGACCACGCGCTCAATCTCGCGAATCTGTTCCGGATCCGGGAACTCCGCCTCCTTGCTCTCATAAATGCGGAGCGCCTCCTCCTTCAGATCCTGAATCAGGCTGTTCTTGGACATATTGGTATCCCGGGCGGGATCATATGTCACCGGCTCTACCGGAATCATCGGAACAAGAATCTCATTGAGCTCATCCAGATTCCACTCCTCCGGCGGCTGGTCGTCGCCGATAACCGCGTTGACATACCGATCGATCAGCTCGTCGATCATGCCGATAATGGTCTCGCGCATATTGTCGCCGTCCAGTACCTTCCGGCGCTCGGCGTAGATGATCTCCCTCTGTTCATTGTTGACCTGGTCGTACTCTAACAGGTTCTTTCGGATGCCATAGTTGTTGCCCTCGATCTTCTTCTGAGCTCTCTCAATGGCCTTGCTCAGCATCTTGTGCTGAATCTGCTCGCCCTCCGGCATGCCTAACGAGTTAAACATCTGCATCAGGTTCTGGGAACCGAACAGACGCATCAGGTCGTCCTCCAGGGAAATATAGAACTTGGACTCGCCCGGATCGCCCTGGCGTCCCGCACGGCCGCGGAGCTGGTTGTCGATGCGCCTTGACTCATGGCGCTCCGTGCCGATAATCTTAAGGCCGCCCAGTTCTACCACGCCTTCGCCCAGCTTAATGTCGGTACCACGGCCCGCCATGTTGGTGGCGATGGTGACGGCGCCCTTGACGCCGGCGTCCGCGATGATCTCCGCCTCCATCTCATGGAATTTCGCGTTCAGCACCTTATGGGGAATCCCGCGCTTTTTCAGCATCTGGGAAAGCTCCTCCGAGGCGTCGATGGTAATGGTGCCCACCAGCACCGGCTGCCCCTTCTCATGGCTGGCTATGATTTCTTCTACGATAGCATTCAGCTTCTCCCGCTTGGTCTTATACACGGAATCCTCACGATCCACGCGCTTCACAGGAAGATTGGTAGGAACCTCCACCACGTCCATACCGTAGATCTCACGGAACTCCTTTTCCTCCGTCAGCGCAGTACCGGTCATACCGCATTTTTTCGCGTATTTGTTAAAGAAGTTCTGGAAGGTAATGGTCGCCAATGTCTTGCTCTCCCTCTTGACCTTCACATGCTCCTTTGCCTCAATGGCCTGATGCAGTCCGTCAGAGTACCGGCGTCCCGGCATGATACGCCCCGTGAACTCATCTACGATAAGCACCTGATCGTCCTTCACCACATAATCCTTATCCAAATGCATCAGCGCGTGCGCCCGCAGCGACAGGTTCACGCAATGCTGGATCTCCAGATTCTCCGGGTCGGCCAGGTTATCAATATGGAAGAAACGCTCTACCTTCTTCACGCCCTGCTCGGTCAGATTGACCGTCTTCTCTTTTTCATTGGCCACATAGTCGCCGGTCTCATTGCTGTCCTCTCTCATGATGAGATCCATCTTGGACAGCTCCTTCTCCGTGCCCCGCTTCAACTGGCGCACCAGATTGTCGCAGGCCTCGTAGATCTTGGTAGACTTGCCGCTGGAACCGGATATGATCAAAGGCGTACGCGCCTCGTCGATCAGCACCGAGTCCACCTCGTCCACAATGGCGTAGTGCAGCTCTCTCTGCACTAGCTGCTCCTTGTAGATCACCATGTTGTCGCGCAGATAGTCAAATCCCAGTTCATTGTTGGTGGCATATGTGATATCGCAGTTATATGCCTCCCGCCTCTCGTCATTGTCCATGCTGTTGAGAATGACGCCCACTGTCAGGCCCAAAAACTCATGAATCTTTCCCATCCACTCGGCGTCACGCTTGGCCAGATAGTCATTGACCGTCACGATATGGACGCCCTTTTCCTCCAGCGCATTCAGATAGGCAGGCAGCGTAGCCACTAATGTCTTTCCCTCACCGGTACGCATCTCCGTGATGCGCCCCTGATGCAGGATCACGCCGCCGATCAGCTGCACTCTAAAATGCCTCAGCCCAATTGTTCTCTTAGACGCCTCCCGCACTACGGCATAGGCCTCCGGCAGAATGTCGTCCAATGTCTCCCCCTCGGATAATCTCTTCTTAAACTCCGCCGTCTTTCCTCTCAGTTCCTCATCGGAAAGTTTCTCCATCTCCGGCTCCATCGCCTCGATTTTATCCACGGTGGAAATAACTCGCTTTACCTCACGCTCGCTGTGAGTCCCAATCACTTTGCTTAATAAACTCATACCTCACACTCCAAATCTTTTGCTCCGGGGTATTACCCCACATTATTTTACCATTAGTCGCCTGCCGTTTCAACAGGTATTTTCAAAAACAAAATGCTCCCGCACCCACGGGAAAATTCTTTTTATAAAAAATGGGCGGGGAGAAAATTCCCCATTAAGCAAAAAGAAGGGACACTTCTCCTGTCAGAAAAATGTCCCCGCTTATTCACTTGCTCAGTAATCTGTAACTCTAAAACTCCGGCTCAATCAGTCCGTATGTGCTTCCTTTTCTCTTGTAAACTACATTGACCTCCTCTGTCTCCGCGTTGCGGAATACAAAGAAACTGTGCCCCAGAAGCTCCATCTGCACGCAGGCTTCTTCCGGATCCATCGGCTTCATGGCAAATTTCTTGGAACGGATGATCTTGATGTCCTCCTCATCATAGCTCTCCTCTTCTAAGAAAGTGCGGCTCAGCTGCGCAACCGTCTGCTCTTTGTCAATCAGCTTGTTCTTATACTTCCGAAGCTGCCTCTCAATGACCTCCTCCACAAGGTCAATGGATACATACATATCCGAGCTCGTCTCCTCGGCGCGGATAATGCTCCCCTTCATCGGAATCGTAACTTCGATCTTCTGACGGCTCTTCTCTGTACTCAGAGTGACATGTACTTCTGTAGAGTCGTTGAAATATCTCTCCAGCTTACTAATCTTTTCCTCCACCGCTGAACGTAACCCTTCCGTGATGTCGATGTTCTTGCCGCTAATTACTAAATTCATAATGCTCAGCTCCTTTACCCATAAGTTTCAGGACAGGCATGTCCTGTAGGTCTATTATACAACAAAAGCATTCGTTCGGCAACAACATTTTCATGCTACAAAAGTCTACCATTTTTGTTGACAATGTTGATAATTATGTGTATAACTGGCAAATATCGCAAAACAGCCTCATTCAAATGTGGATAACTTAGTTCAATACACGCCTTGCGCAGTAGGGCGTACGATAATACATGTTGCTGGTTATAATTCCTACTCTCGGATTGCTGGCGTGTACCACCCGGCCTCCGCCTATACAGAGCGCCACATGATTGACTCTTCCGCCGCTGGCATAGAAGATCAGGTCTCCCGCCTCTGCGTCCGACGGGTCAATCTTCTTGCCCACCTTAGCCTGATCCCTGGATACACGGGGAAGGCTTATGCCGAATTTAGCAAATACCGACATGGTAAAGCCGGAGCAGTCCGTGCCGTTTGTCAGGCTCGTGCCGCCGTATACATAAGGATTGCCCACAAATTTCAGCGCGTAGGACGCGATAGCGGATCCGTCTCCGCTTCCCAGAGCGCTTCCGCCGCCTCCATTGCTGGAGCCGGAGTTGGAACTTCCGCTGGAACCACCGCTTCCACTGCTGGAACCGGAATCGGAACTTCCGCTGGAACCGCCGCTTCCGCTGCTGGAGCCCGCCGAACCGGACTTGCCGCCGCCTCCATTGCTGGAACCGCCGCTGCTCTTGCTGCTTCCGGAACCGCCGTTGCTGGAACTGCTCTTGTTAGAAGAACTGCTGCTAGAGCTGCTCTTGCTGGAAGAACTGCTGCTGGAGCTGCTCTTGCTGGAAGAACTGCTGTTGCTGGAACTGCTCTTGCTAGAAGAACTGCTGTCATCCGATGAACTGCTGCTGGCGGAAATCTTTCTCTGCTCTTCTCTCTCCGCGGCCTCTGCGGCTGCTTTTCTCCTTGCCTCTTCCCGCTCCTCTTCAATAGAAACCGCCTTCTCGAACTGAACGGAAAGCTTTACATAATCGCTGGAAACATATCCTGTCGTATCTCCGTCCACACGGATCTTGACCCAGTCTGTCTCCTCCTTAAGCACCTCGTAGCTCTCGTCCTCTGGAATCAGCGTGAGAACCGTGCACTCGGTATTGGGCTCTTCTCTCACCTTCAATGTCTCGGTAGTAACCGTGGCCCACTTCGTGCCAAAATCGTCAATCAGCTTCTCGGCGCTGTAGCCGATGGCCAGATAATCTTTCATTATGTAACCGCTGACAGATCCCGACTTGATGTATACCCAGTCGCCCTCCGTGCGGGTGATGGTAGCGGCGCTCCCTCGATAGAGCTTTCCAATGATCTCCGATTCCGTCGTCGGCTTTTTCCGTATATTTACATAATCTGCCGCAATGGATATGCCCACATTCGCGTATTCAGACTCCGGCTTCGGCGTAGCCTGAACCTCCTCGACCTCCGGCGCCGGCGTAGCTCCCTCTACAGATGTGCCGCTGACGGAAGTGCCCTCTCCCCCTCCATTGGGAGCGTCCTCAAAAGCAATAATCGCCTCCGGATCCGACTGTCCCACGCCTGCCTGCACAGAGCAATACTGATCCAGTGTATAGGACATGCCTGCCAGTTCCGTCTCCGTCCCCATCGTAGTAGACATAGATACAATGTGACGGCCAAATATTCCAAATGACATTATCAGTCCTGTCCCTATCAGGACTTTGACTAGTTTTTTCTGCTGCATCTGATTACCTCCAATACTGGTCTACTCCCCCGTAACGTATGTTTAAGATCAAATATTACAAATTTATTAAGTTTCTGTTACAGTATAACAAGTTCATGACAATCTGTCAATATTTCCTCTTTCATTTTTTTGAGAATTGTGCTATAATCTTTTTACACGAAGAAGGGAGGTGCCGGTATGGAGATCGCAGACGGCATGGATATTGCGGCTTATTCCGTCGCTCATTCACAGAGCCAGACTCTGCAGGACATCGGTACCGGAGTCCTTGCAAAGACTCTGGACATGGCTAAGATCGAGAGAGCCCAGCTCACAAAGATGATGGAACTCTCGGTCAATCCCGGATTAGGAAGCAATATAGATATTCTACTGTAGTATTACGCTCAACGGATTCAAAAGGGTCTCTGCACATAGCAAGAAGACCCTTTTTTTGTTATTTTTCTTCCATATTTTACATATTTTTTGAAATCAGTCTTTTTCTACAATAGCCTCAATCTCAATCAATACATCTTTGGGCAGACGGGCCACCTCCACACAAGATCTGGCGGGGCAGTCCTCCTTGAAAAATGTCGCGTAAATCTCATTGACCTTTGCGAAATCGTTCATATCTTTAATAAATACTACCGTCTTGACCGTATTTTCAATCGACGCTCCGGACGCCTGGATCAGCGCCGCCAGATTGGAGAGAGCCTGCCTGGCCTGCTCCTCGATGCCGCCCTGTACCAGCTCGCCGGTCTCCGGAATAATGGGAATCACGCCGGAAGTAAAGACCAGTCCTTTCACTTCTACTGCCTGGGAGTACGGGCCGATCGCGGCCGGCGCCTGATCCGTGGAAATAATTTTCTTCATATGCTATTCACACCTTTCTTTATTTCGCAGGGCCGGATATGCCGGCGCCTGTCTGTATATAAGTATAACGCAAACTTTCTGAGATTTCACTTTTTTTTTTCTAAAATAGGTAGTATACTGTCATATATGACGAGCCGCCCGACAAACGCGCGGATTGCGAACGCAGAAGGGAATGTCAAATCGGACGTATATCCGACAAGCGCGCGGACTGCGAGCGTATCGAGGGGCTCTTTTTGAAAATGACAGGGGAGGTATACCATATATATGTACAGTTACAACGACAGAGTCTCGTTCAGCCGGATCGACCGGGACGGGCTCTTAGGAATTTCCAACGTAGTGGACGCCATGCAGGACTGCTGCATGTTCCACAGCGAGGACGAGGGACATTCCGCCCTCGATCTGTTAAAAAAGAACCGGGCATGGTTAGTGAGCGCCTGGCATGTGGTCTTTAAGCGCCGCCCGCAGATGGGCGAGGCGTTTACCGTCCACACATGGCCCTACGCCTTCAAGGGCGTGTTCGGCTGCCGTAATTTTCTCATGGAGACGCCGGAAAGAGAGGTGCTTGCCTACGCCGACTCGCATTGGTTCTACTTTGACTCCGCCTCCGGTCGTCCGGTCATGGTGGACGACGGAGAAAAGGCTGTCTACCCGGTAGAACCCGCCTATGAGATGGAGTACAAGTCCCGCAAGGTGAAGTTCCCTAGGGAGCTGTCTCTGCGGCAGGAAGTGCCGGTCTGCCCCAATTACCTGGACACCAACAACCACGTCAACAACGGACAGTATGTCCGCCTGGCCGTCAATGTCCTCCCCATGGAGTTTGAAGTCCATGAGCTGCGGGCCGAGTTCCGGCTGGCCGCCAAGATGGGCGACACCCTCTATATCCGCACGGCGGAGGAAAATGGAACTTACTACACCGTTTTCACCGATTCAGAGGGAAGTCCCTATTTTATCGCGGAATTTCAGTAAAACGCCGTTGCGCCGCGCAGGGGCGGACTTTTAATAAGAACAGTTGAAAGGAATATCCACTATGAACGCGAATGAATCGCTGCTGGGCCGCTTCGCCCGGCTCTATATAACAAAAATCACCAAGTCCGGCGCCTATCTGGCCTCCTATGAGGACCGGGATTTCGAGGTTCTTCTTCCGGGCAGCCAGCTTCCGAAGTCCTGTGAAAAGGGAGATATCCTGGATGTATTTCTGTACAGGGATTCGGAGGACCGGCTCATCGCCACCACGACGAAGCCCTATGTGACGCTCCACCAGACCGCCGCCCTCACGGTGAAAGATGTCACAGACATCGGGGCTTTTCTGGACTGGGGACTGGCCAAGGACTTATTTCTCCCCTTCAAGGAGCAGACATACCGGGTAAAGGCCGGCGACACGGTTCTGGCCGCGCTCTATATCGACAAGAGCAGCCGCCTGTGCGCCACCATGCGCGTGTACGATTATCTCTCCCGCGACAGCAACTATCAGAAGGGCGATCATGTAGAGGGACGCGTCTACGAGATTTTAGATTCCTTCGGCGCTTTTGTAGCGGTAGACAACCGCTATTCCGCCCTGATTCCCCGCAACGAGATGACGAGGGAATTGCAGGTGGGCGAGCCGGTCGCCGCGCGGGTGAAGGAAGTAACCGCGGACGGCAAGCTGACGCTCACCCTGCAGGAAAAGATTAAAGTGCAGATGAATATGGATGCGGAGAAAATTCTCGCGCGGCTCTCCGAGGCGGACGGGTTTCTCCCCTTTCACGACAAGACTTCCCCGGAAATCATCAAGCGGGAGTTCCAGATGAGCAAGGCCGCCTTCAAGCGGGCCATCGGCCGCCTGATGAAACAGGGGGAGATTCAGATTACCGACTCCGGTATCCAGTTGAAACGTGATATCATGTGACAAAACATGGCGAAAGCCCCTGATTAAAAACATTAGGGGCTTTTCTTCTTATTCATAAAATCCATCAATGATCCAGGAAACGCATGCGGCTCTCGCTGCTCTTTGGCTTTCTGGGCGCGGCAACCGCCTTCTGATCCAAGCCGCCGGCGCTGCGCAGGCCGCTTGCCAGGTTGGACTTGCAGGCGTCGCAGAAACGACCTGTCTTGATGGTCTTTCCGCATCCCTCACAGGGCAGGCCCACCGGTGAATCCTTGGAGAATACCAGACGCTCCTCGCGCACCCAGCGGTTGATCTGGTTGACGCTGACTTCCATCTCCTTGGACAGCGTCTTGATGTCGATATCCGGGTGCTCGCGGACATATTTCTTTACTTCCACGAACTTTTCTTCGATTTTTTTCTGGCAGGCCGGACATATTCTCGGCCCAGAGAGGTAATTAAATAACCTTCCGCATGACTTGCATGTTACAACTTCCATCTCGCTATATCCTCCTTGTCTCAATAATCCTGTCCGATGCACAGACAGGCAAAGTACACTTTACAGACTCCCATATCCCGCAAAACCTTCCCGCAGGCCTCCAGCGTAGCGCCGGTGGTGTAGATATCGTCGATCAGCATCACCCGGCTTCCACGGAGGGCGTCGCGCATCTCCCCGCTGCCGGGGAAAATGGCATTTCGGACATTCTCCCGCCGCTGCACGTCGTCCAGTCCCTTCTGGGGCCTGGTCTGGCGCGCGCGGATGAGACAATCCCCCGCTACGGGTATCCCCATAGCACGGCCCACATGCTCCGCCACGGCCTCGGCCTGGTTGTATCCCCGGAACCACCGTCTTTTCCGGTGCAGGGGCACCGGCACCAGATAATCCGGACGCCACCGCCGGAACCTGTCGAGCCGGTGGCGCAGCAGCTCGTCGGCGTATACCCCGGCGTCTGCCTCGCATCCGCCATACTTGAAATCCGCCATGACGCGCTTCATCTTCTCCGTGTATATCCACAGCGCCGTCCCTTCATCCAGGAAGCTCTCCCTCGCTGAACAATCCCGGCAATACTCCGTCCGCGGACTCAGCACCGGCTTGCCGCAGTGGCGGCAGCAGGGCTCGGTCACAAGGGGCATCCGCTCCCTGCAAGCTCCGCAGATCTGTCTTTCTCCCAGCGCGCGCCCGCAGACCGGACACTTGACCGGAAAGATCAAATCCAGTATGTTCATGCACTTCCCCCCTATGTTCTGCAACTACTATATACATCATACCAAATTATAGAAGATTTTGCACCCTATTTTTTTCATTTATTTCTAAAATTCTCTCCGCCAGGGAAGAATAGCGCAGCTGCTCCGACCGATTGGCGATCATGCCGCGGACCGTGTCCGGATTTCCCACAATGGTAACGCATTTTTTCCCCCGTGTAACGGCCGTGTAAAGCACGTTCCGATTCATGAGAGGCCGCGGTCCCGCAAGGAGCGGAAGCACCACCGCAGGATACTCGCTGCCCTGGGATTTGTGAATGGTGATCGCGTAGGCAAGCTCCAGCTCGTCCAGGTTTCCCTGCGGATAGGTGACGTACTTCTCATCCTCGAAGCGAACGGTTATCTCCTTTTCCGCCCGGTCAATCTCCGTGATAACGCCGCAGTCCCCGTTGAACACGCCGCTCCCCTCCTCGATTCTCATGCCGGAATACCCTCTCACTTCCCATTTGATCTGGTAATTGTTTTTCATCTGCATGACCTTGTCACCCTCCCGGAAAATCACGCCGTGGCACTCCATCTGATTTTTGTCCGGGCTCTCCGGGTTTAAGTACCGCTGCAGCACCTCGTTACAGCGATAGACCCCCAGTTCCCCTTTTTTCATGGGAGTGAGCACCTGCACGTCAAAGGGCGTGCAATCCGTATATTTGGGCATTTTATCCCGCACCAGCCAGAGCATGACCTCCAGCACGCCGTGGCTGTCGTCCCGCTTAAGGCAGAAAAAATCCCGGCTCTTATTGTCCAGCGCTATCTCCTCTCCGTGGTGAATCCGGTGGGCGTTGACAATAATGTCGCTCTCCGCCGCCTGTCGGAAAATCCGGGACAGCTTCACTACATTGAAGCAGTGGGAGCGGATTATATCTTTGAGCACGTTGCCCGGCCCCACGCTGGGAAGCTGGTTCACATCTCCCACGAGAATCAGCCTAGTTCCCACGGAAACCGCCTTCAGCAGATTGTGGAACAGGTAAATATCCACCATGGACATCTCGTCAATAATCAGAACGTCCGTCTCCAGCGGATTCCACTCATTTCTCCCGAACAGCTCCGTCTGATCCTCCCGCTCCCTCTCGTCCGGCGCGCCGTTGTACTCTAACAGCCGGTGAATGGTCTGCGCCTCATATCCTGTCGCCTCGGACATGCGCTTGGCCGCCCGCCCCGTGGGCGCCGCCAGCAGAATCTCCTTTCCCTCCTGCCTGAGACACTTGATTATCATATTGATAGTGGTAGTCTTTCCGGTACCCGGTCCTCCGGTGATTACGAGGAGTCCGCTGTTCATGGCCTCCTTTACCGCGATTCGCTGCAGCTCGTCTAACTCCATCCCCTCACTTTTTTCCAGAGACCGGATCCGCTCATCCGCCCGTCTCCCATCCCGCCCCATGACCACGTTGAGGTCTAAAAGCATTCGGGCGCAGTTCAATTCCGCGTAGTACAACGTCGGCAGATAAATATTCCCGTCCCCCTTCACGAGCACCGTCTGGTCCATCTCCATGTCCTCCAGCACCTCGAGTGCCAGCGCCTCCGATATTTCCAGCCGGTACACGGCCTGCCGCACCAGCATCTCCTCCGGCATGTACACATAGCCCTCGCCGGTCCCCAGACCCAGCACATACAGGATTCCCGCCCGTATTCTCTCCCTGGATTCCAGGGCAAAGCCCGCCTTTCTGGCAATGTCGTCCGCAATCTTGAATCCCACGCCGCTTATGTCCTCCGCCAGCTTGTAGGGATTATCCTTTACGATTCCGTACAGCGCCGTGCCGTAGGCATTGTATATTTTCACCGCCAGCTGGTTGGTAATCCCGTACTGCTGCAGAAAAATCATGGCGTCCCGCATCTCTCTTTTTTCCTCGAACTGCTTTGAAATACTCATCGCCTTCGTCTCGCTGATGCCCTTTACCTCCGCCAGCCGCTCCGGCTCCCTCTCTATGATTTCAAATGTCTTATCCCCGAACTTGTCCACGATGCGCTTAGCCAGGCCGCCCCGGATTCCGGCAATGGCGCCGGAGCCCAGATAGCGCAGCATGGCAATCTGATCCTCCGGATCCTTTACCTCGTAAGAAGTCACTTTCAGCTGCTCCATGTACACCGGATGATGGATGATTTCCCCCTTAACGCGCACATATTCGCCCTCGTTGATAAAAGGGAAATTGCCCACGCAGGTCTCCGTCTCCCCCTCTGTATTTTCCAGTTCAAATACCGTATATCCATTTTCCACATTGCGAAAGATAATATGGGACACATATCCCTTTCTCTCCTCCATAACGCGAGCCTCCCCAGTTAAAAACCCCGAAAGCATAAAATACCTTCGGGGTATAAATTTCATGATTCCCATGCACAGGCACGCATCATGAATTATTTTTGATAATAGAATCATACAGCTGTTCCGCGATGCCAAGTCCCTGGCCGCTGTTTACCATGCTCTCCGCTACGCTCTGCAGGTAGATGTCCGAGAACATATCCACATACTGTTTGCTGTCGTCCTCCTCGTCATCGCCCTCTGTCAGCGCCTTGGCCGATTCCTGCATGTTCTTGAACATCTGCTGAATCATGTACGCCTCAAACTGCTTGCAGGCGTCCAGCGTCTCCTCGTCCGTCTGCATGTTCTCCAGCTTGCCCGTCAGCTGATCCGCCGCCGGGTTGTTGGCGTCTACGCTGTAATTTGTAAAATATGTATTATCCACCGATATCGCCATAATGGGACCTCCATTTCTGAGCGAACAAGTTCGCTTTGCCTCCATTTCTGTTCACATTAACCCCTACCGCCCGGTCTATTACGAGCGGAGGTTATTGGCCTGCTGCAGCATCTCGTCCGACGCCTGAATGGCCTTGGAGTTCATCTCGTAGGCGCGCTGGGCGATGATCATGTTGACCATCTCATCCGCCGCCTGCACATTGGACCGCTCCAAGTATCCGGACTTGAGTATAGAACCCAGCTGATTCGCCGTGTAAATGGTGGGAACGCCGGAAGCCGGCGACTCCATGTAATTGGAATCGGGTCCCTTATCCAGTCCTCCCGCATTGGGGAAATAAGCGAGCCCCACCTGTACGCCGATGGACTGCCGATGGCCCGTGTCATCCGGGTATGTCAAATTCCCCAGCTGATCGATCTCCACATCCGCCGCGCGGTACTCTTCCGAGAGGCGGATGGGCTGTCCGTTGGTGTCCAACACCGCGCGTCCGTTGCTGTCCGTCAGCTCTATGCCGTCCGCCGTCACCGCCATGACAAAGCTTCCGTTTCTCGTATAGGCCGTAGAGCCATCCTCCATCTGCACCATGAAAAATCCATCGCCCTGGATGGCGTAATCAAACTCGCCGTTGGAAGCCATAAACGCTCCCTGAGTAAAATCCGATGATATCGCCGCTACTCTGGTACCGAGCCCCACCTGGGCTCCCACCGGCTTCGGATCGCCGGTAGTCGTCGTGGTTTTCTTCTGCATGTTCTGATAAATCAGCGACTTAAAATTCGCTGTCTGCGTCTTGTACCCCGTCGTATTGATATTGGACAGGTTGTTGGCAATGACGTCCAGATTGCTCTGCTGTCCGATCATGCCGCTGGCTGCTGTCCACAAAGAACGCATCATACTCTGTCACCTCCGTTATGATTCCATGTCCTACGGTTCATCTGCCCTCAGAAATTAACCCAGTCTCCCTACCTGGTTGACCGCCCGGTCTAACATGCTGTCGTAAGACCGGATCACTTTCTGATTTGCCTCATAAGCTCTCGTTATAGTAATCATATCGACCATTTCCTGCACAACCTTTACATTTGATTGCTCGGTATATCCCTGTAAAATCTGCGCGGAGGCATCCGTCTCTGTCGCTCCCGCCAACGGCTCATACATGGTATCGCCGTATTTTACCAGATAGTCGTAGTCCTCAAAGTCCGTAATCTTCAGCGTGTCGATATACTGTCCGTCCGCGTTAATCACACCGTCCGCGGACACCGTGACATTGACAGAAGCCGGATTAATATGAATATCGCCGCCCTGTCCCTGTACGGCGTTGCCCTCCGAGTCCACCAAAAGACCCTCTTTGGTCAGCATAAATCGGCCGTCTCTCGTGTAGCGGGTGTGAACATCTCCATTCTTATCCGTCACATTCACCGTGAAAAATCCGCTGCCGCTCAGCGCCAGATCGTATGTACCGGACGTCTGCCTCACCGAGCCCTGCGTGAAATCAGTGTACACTTCCCCGATCTTCACGCCCAGGCTCAATCGCCCGATTGCCTCATTGTGGTACGCCTGAGATCCATCTCGTATTTTGATTGCCAACACCTGATCAAAGGCCTGACTGGTAACCCGCTCATCCTTGTATCCTACGGTGTCGGAGTTGGCCATGTTATGTGAAATAACATCCAGCCTTTTCTGCTCGTTGACCATCCCTGTCCAAGCAGTATAAAGACCTCTAAGCATCTGAATCCTCCTTTATGTGTATTTTATAGAAATATCCATCTCAATCAGCTATGCCGGGCGCGGGCTGTCAGTCCTCGCCGCCCTCACCGCTGAGAAACTCTACATATTTGCCCGTTCCGATGGCCACGGCCGTCATGGGCTCCTCCGCCGTCATGGTGGTGATGCCGGTCTTGGACTCGATCAGCTCCTCCAGTCCGTACAGCAGGCTTCCGCCTCCCGTCAGCACGATGCCGCGGTCCGCGATGTCCGCCGCCAGCTCCGGCGGGGTCTTCTCCAGCACGCTGTGAACCGCCTCCACGATCTGGGAAGTTGTATCCTTCAGCGCTTCTTCCGTCTCCTCGGAGGTCACGGTAATCGTCTTGGGCAGGCCCGTCACCAGGTTCCGTCCCCGGACGTCCACCGACACGCTCTCTGGTCTGGGATACGCGGTGCCGATGCGGATCTTGATATCCTCCGCCGTTCTCTCTCCAATGAGGAGATTGTGCTTCTTGCGCATGAAACGGACGATGGCGTCGTCAAAATCATCTCCCGCGATCTTGATAGATGTGCTGACCACCGTGCCGCCCAATGAAATCACGGCGATATCCGATGTGCCGCCTCCGATATCTACAATCATATTGCCGCACGGTCTGGCAATGTCAATGCCGGCTCCGATGGCGGCCGCGATGGGCTCCTCGATAATCTTTACATCTCTGGCTCCCGCCTGAAAAGCAGCGTCCTCTACCGCCTTGCGCTCCACCTCTGTAACCTGGCTGGGCACGCATATGCTGATGAGGGGCTTGCGGAATCTCTGCTTGCCCACGGCTTTATGAATAAAATATTTCAACATCTTCTCTGTCACAGTATAGTCGGAAATCACTCCCTGACGGAGCGGCCGGACCGCGACGATATTGCCCGGCGTACGCCCGAGCATCAATCTGGCTTCCTCACCGATTGCCTTGATTCTGTTGGTATCCCTGTCAAAAGCAACTACACTTGGCTCTTTCAGCACAACGCCTTTTCCCTTTACATATACTAAAATGCTGGCTGTACCCAAATCTATTCCAATATCAAAAGCCACGATTCATTCTCCTTTCACTATCTCCTGTATATTATCCCCTATTTGCATGTAGATACTCCTATTATATACGCATTCGCGAATATTTCAAAGCCTTTTTTTAATTTAGGATCAAAAAAATTTTTGGTTCCAATTTTTTTGATCCTAAATTTTTTTGGAAGCAAAATTTTTTCTAAAATTCCCCGTCCGAGCAGGCCGCCTGCATCATGATCGCGCATTCGATCCGCTTTCTCTGCAGCTTGCAGCCAATCTCATAGGGCTTGTGAATGTCGTGATGGCTGTGCCAGGCATTGGCCGCGCACCCGCCGCTGCAGTAGAACCGCGCGAAGCACTTCCGGCACTCCTCCTTGGCGTAGACATTGCACATCTTGAACCTATCCCTCAGCTCCGTGTTGACGATTCCCTCATCCACGTTCCCTAAGCAGAACTGCTCCTCCCCCACGAACTGATGGCAGGGGTAAAAATCTCCCCAGGGCGTGACGGCCAGATACTCCGTGCCCGAACCGCAGCCGGACAAGCGCTTGTACACGCAGGGACCGCCGCTCAGATCGATCATATAATGGAAGAAATTAAATCCCCGCCCCTCTTTTTCGCGCTTCAACATCTCCCGCGCCAGCTCGTCGTATCCCTGACAGATTATCGGAATGTCCTCCTCGCGGATGGCGTAGGGCTCCTCCGGCCCCGCCACCACCGGCTCCACGGAAATCTGCTCGAATCCCTGGTCCGCCAGGCTCAGAACGTCCTTTACAAAATCCAGGTTCTCGCGGGTGAATGTGCCCCGCACATAGTATTTCGACTGCTTTCTCGATTCCGCCACTTTTTTAAACTTATCTATGATATAGTCGTAACTTCCCTCGCCGTTCTTAAAGGGGCGCATGCGGTCGTGAACCTCTTTCCTGCCGTCTATGCTGAGCACGATGTTGTCCATCTCCCGGTTGGCGAAATCAATCACGTCATCGTTTAACAGCACGCCGTTAGTCGTGAGGGTAAAGCGGAAATGCTTATCCCTCTCCTTTTCCAGTTCTCTGCCGTAGGCTACTAGCTGCTTCACCACGTCAAAGTTGAGAAGCGGCTCCCCGCCAAAAAAATCCACTTCCAGATTGCGCCTGCTGCCGGAGTTCTCCACGAGAAAATCCAGCGCCTTTTTCCCCACCTCAAAACTCATGAGAGAGCGGTCGCCCTTGTACTCGCCCTCGCCCGCGAAGCAGTACCGGCAAGCCAGGTTGCAGTCGTGGGCGATGTGCAGGCAGAGGGCTTTCACAACCGTCTGCCTCTGCTTAAAGTCGATCACGCCGTCCTGGTATGTATCCTCTGTAAAAAGAGAGCCCTCCTCCTCTAACGTCCTCAGATCCCCAAAAAGCTCCTCCATGTCCTGTTCTGTGACGGACTCGTCTTTATATTTTTCCATAATGACCGGAATGATGCTCTCCCGGCTCTCTCTGCCATACCGGTCTCCCTCTCTGTCCTTTAGCAGATCCAGCACGTCATACGCCACGTCGTCCACCACATGGACGGACCCGCTGTTTACATCCAGTACGATATTGTATCCGTTATTTTTATATAAATGAAGCATCTTTTTACCCTCTACATGAAATGAGGACTAAGCCGGAACCCGTATTCCGGTCAGCCCTCCATTGCTCTTTGTGTTAAAAAATGTATTTACTTGTTCTCGCAGCTCTGATTGCCCACGGTGCAGGACGTCTTGCACGCTGACTGGCAGGAAGTCTGGCACTCGCCGCAGCCGCCCTTCTTGACCGTATCTTTCAGGTTCTTTGTAGTCAATGTCCTGATTCTTCTCATGATGTCGCCTCCGTTTCCCTTAATATGGATTCATAATACTGCTACTATAACATACTCCCGCTCATATTTCAAGTATTCTTTGCCGTCCGCCTCAATTGGCCTCAATTAAGCCTTCATTGCCGTCCGTCTCAATTGGCCTTCATTGAGCCTCCATTGCCGTCAGCCTCAATCCTGCCCGATAAACCGCCGGATCTTCTTCATCCGCTCCTTGGCGGAGCGGAATCCGTGCCAGTAGGACATCTCCAGCTTGCGCACATCCGACTCAAAGGCGTTCAGCGGGTGGTTGGGCCGGAAAAGCAGCGCCTTCCCCTCCTTCGCCAGCTCCTCGCAGTACCGGACGGACTCGTTATATCGCTCCGGGCGGCTCTTAATGGCTTTCTTTAACTCCGGATACCGGTGTCCCAGCATCCGGGCTCCCATCTTGTCGTATTTCCCCAGTTGCTTGACAAATCCCCGCGGCTGGGTCAGCACGACAATGACATTGTCACAGCCGTCCTCCAGCGCCTTCTTCACCGGAATCGGATCCGCCAGGCCGCCGTCGTAATACTTTGTCCCCTCGATCTCAATGGGCGGAAAGAACATGGGCAGGGCGCAGGTGGCCCGCAGCATCGTGTACTCCTCGTCCATCTCCATGGCGTTCAGGTACTCCGCCTGTCCCGTCTTTGCGTTGGTCACGCCCACCAGACAGGTCCCCTGATAATTCAGAAATGTCTCCCGGTCAAAGGGAACCAGCTTATCCGGTATCTCGCCGAACACAAAATCCAGGCCGAATATGCTCCGGTTCTTCACCAGGTTCTTCCGGCTCATATACCGGTCGTCATTGCGGTACTTCTGAATAATCTCAAGATTCCGCTGAGGCTGCCTGGAAATATAAGAAACGCCATCCGCGATCCCCGCTGAGACGCCAATGCAATATGGCAGTAAAATATTCTCGGACAGCAGGGCGTCCAATACCCCGCAACTGAAAATAGGCCGGAACGTGCCGCCCTCCAAAACGATTCCTGTCAAAGCTATAACTCCTTTCACGCTTTCCCTAAAACGACTTTAACCCTGTCATCAGTATACCTTTTGACAGGGTCAAAGTCAATATAAAATGGTCGGTCAGAAAAATGTCGTGTCTCTATTAAAATCGGATCCGAACATCCCCGTCCCCGCTATCCCCTGGTAAATGTTTTCCATGTGTCGATGATTCGTCCCTCCCACTGGAGATAGATGTGGTACTTTCCCGCCGGGAGATTGTCCGTGGCGCACACCAGGGCGTATCGCTGATCGCTGAAAATCTCGTTCCGCTGGTCGGTCTGGGAATAATCCCTCTCGTAAAATCCGTCTTTTCCCTTAAAATAAATCTTCTCAATGCTGTGGTCCTTGCCGGTGACCATGAGCGTGTCCTCGTAAAAGGACAGATCCACCATTCTGAGGTTCTGGTCTTTTTTCGCTAAGCGGCGCAAAATCTTCCTGAGCCCCGGCGTGAGCGGCGTCTTTTCAATCTTCGCCCAGCCCGGATCCGGCACTGACACGGCCTGGGGCACATCCCCCCGGATCCGCACCGCAACGTCGATTCCCCGGCCGAGCTCGTCGTAATCCGGGAAGAAGCGGTACCCGCGGTAAAAGGAAAATTTCGTCCTGTACTCGTTGAGCAGCTCGGCGCTCTCCCGGTCGAACTCCTGTATCGTCCCGTTCCTGTCGTCCAAAGGCGCGTTGAGACAGCCGCTCATGGAAAATACATGGTCTTTCTCCAGAATGCCGATGGAGCGGATCCGGGACTTGACGTTCGGATAGCTCTGCTGGAGGCGCACGGTCATCTCTTTTTCATCGATCTCGTAGATGCGCACGAAGGAGCGCTTGTCCCCGTCGAAGCTGTCCACCGGCCTTCTCTTGTCGTAGTGGTTGTCATATATAATCATCTGCAGGGCCCCGTCCGCCGTCGGCTCCGACAGAAAATACGAGGAGTGCGCCTGATAAAAGAATCCCATATCATCGCCCACGGGCTTCAGGACCTTGTTCTCAAAGGGAGTATCCTTCCATATGGTGAGGTCGCTGAGAATCCACAAAAGCTCCCGCGTCTGCCAGCGAATCTTCATGACGGAGTGGAGGTTCCTGGCGCAGATCAGAATCGTGCCCTCGTCCTCCTGATAGGATATGGTGTTGATGTGGGCCCAGTCCAAATACTGGTTCAGGTACTTGTTATCCGGGAGCACATCCTGTAAGAGCAGCTTATCCACGACTTTCCCGCTCTCTCTGTCCACGCGGATAATGGCGTCCTCCACGTGCTCCAGCAGGGAGCTGGAGACGGTCATGAGGTCGCCCCCCGGCGTCACCTCGCCGCCGTCGTGGTGAATACCGTCCGGAATGATATACTCCCGGTGCACTCTCCCGAAGAAATCCATCTCCAGCGCGTGAATCGAGTGGGGGTTGGAATAGGACGGCGCCGCTACATTGTCCCGCAGGAACAAAAATCTCCCCTGGCTCATGGGATACAGCCCATAGGCCTTGGGGCGCAGTTTCAGGTAATAGCGCACCTCGCCCTCCTCGTCAAAGGCATAGGGGTACGGCGTGTCTCCGCCATATACGAAAATCAGTGGAAAATAGCTGGCCGCCGCTTTCTTCTTGATCTTGACAGCGTCCACATATCTCGCGGGGAGCTTCGGCGTCTGGATCGCGACCTGCTTCTCCAGAATCACCTCGGACCCCTTCTTCAGTTCCAGATTCACTTCGTTCTCCCGGCCGGACCGGAGGCACAGCACGGGGATCCGGTGGGTCACTGCCGACTCCGTGGTATGGCTGTACAGGGAGCCGTCGCCCAGACGCACGCTCACCTGGCAGGGTTCGGAAGTAGTAAAAAGGATATAAGCTGTCAGCGGCGCCAGTCGGAATGGATCCTGGATCACCAGCATGTTGTCTTCTGTATAATGGCCCGTGGCCAGCAGCTTCTCGATGGTCCGCTCCACATCGCGGGTCCGCCGTGTAAACGACTCCCTCTGCGGTATGGGACTGCGAACCGGACTAGCCTCTTCCCACTCCGTTCTGTACTTGCAGACAAGTCTGTAAAACTCCTGTCCCGTATAGCACGTACACCCTATACGCTGGGGGTGGTTCTGAAACTGTGACATCTGATAGTCCTCCTAAAATTGTCATCCGATATCAGCGCTGCTCATATCGGTCATTAGTGAGAGTATAACAGATTCTTTTTTCTTTTGTGTGCCAAAACTTTGTCATGCGACGGATTTTCCCCGTCTGCACGCCATTCCCGCGCAGACTAAGGCGGCTCCAAATAAAAGCTCCAGCCCCAGATACGAGAGCAGCTCCGCCAGGGAATCCCCGGCCCGAAAGCGGTCGATCCAGTCCGCCGCCCGCACATACCAGTAGGGCGGGAGAAAATGCGCCACGCGGATCACGCCCTCCCCCATAAGCTCTAACGGCACGAACACGCCGCACAGAAACGAGCACCCTAAGCCCACCAGATTGGCAATCATGTTCAGCACCTCCTGCCTTTTTACAAGCTGCCCCATGAGATACACAAGCCCCAGCGCCACGATGAGAAAGCAGAACTCATTGAGGGAAAACAGCGCTCCCTTCACGGAAAAAATATCCCCGCCGGACAGCGCAGCCGCCAGCGCCAGATGCGCCAGATACAGAATGGCGCCCACCGTGACGACTCCGGCAAACAAAATCAGGCTGAAACGGTTCGCGGAGCAGGCGGACGCGGCAATCCGGTCTCTGATCTGCCTTTTCCGAAACACAATGAGCATCGGCGTGATGGAAACGAGGCACATGCAGATAAAGATATAGGGCACATATCGAAAGCTGTAAGACAGCAGGGAGTGCTCCCCGCTGCTGCCGGGATCCGCAAGCTCGGTCCGAACAGAGAGCTCCAGGGCGTCTTTCCCCAGAGATACCGCCTCCTCCCCGCTGTATCCGCCCGCCAGCGCGCAGCGCAACATATTCACATACCCTTCCACTTCCCCCTCAAACATCTTTGCATAAATCGTCCCCGGCGCCGCCATCACGGAAATCCGTTTGTCCATGCCGCCTTTCAGCGACTCGCCAAAGCCTTTGGGAATACGCACGATGCAGTGGACATTCCGGTTATACAGCTCGTCCTGGATTCTCATTTTTTCGTCCGGCAGCTCCACCCGCTCGTTGCCCTCGGACAGATAGGCGCACAGCCCCCGGCTGATGGGCGAGCCGTCCCCGTCGAACACGCAGAACCGGAACGACTCCGACTCAAACCCGCCGCCATTATTTGAATTTGAGGCCGCCTGCGCCGTCATCACAATGCCGATTATCATAAAAAATCCAAGATACATCACGACCTGTCCCCATTTTTTCTGAAAGATTTTCATAAAACACTTATAGACCTGCATAATTGCTCCTTTTCCTCCTCACCATCCAGAAATCCACCGCTCCCAGAACTGCCGTCATTCCAAGGAGCGTGCACAGATTGACCGCGAAGCGCCCATACCCGTCATATACGTTCAGCGCGTAAAAGGAATCCGCAATCAGCGCGGCCGGATTGATGTCATTGACAATCGGCGCCGTGTGCTCGATTTTATCCCGGACTCCCTGCGCCATCAGATCGCTGAGAAACGACAGAAACAGGCTTGCCGCCACCAAAATTCCCATCTTTCC
>CANPZR010000008.1 GCA_947589175.1 uncultured Lachnospiraceae bacterium
CAAAAATTCAGATCCGCCGGGGTGCTGCCAGGAGTCAGCATGACGCGGCTGGCGTCTCCGGCGCCGTCGCGCACCCAACGCTCCTGCCAGGATAGGCCGGTGCTTTCTGTGGAAATGCACGGGGTATTTCCTGTGAGGAAAAGGGAAAATATCAATAGTAGAGAAATGATTTTTGCGGGTCTGTGAGGGGTCATGGTAATTTCTCCTTTAAAGCGTGTGAAAATAGCAGCTAATAGTCAGTGTTTACTTGATTTTTTACATATTTCTGATTTTTGCTGGTGGGTTTATCGGGAATAGTCGGTCTAATCAGACCATTGGCCAGCATGGGTTTAATTATATATTTACGGAAATATTCTGTAGTTTTAATGTTACAGAAGTTTTGCATTTCCTTCCGGCTTTTAGGGGTTGAGCAATAATCAACCAGAGCATCAAGCAATTCTTTTTTCAGCTTAACTTGCGTATCAACTTGCGTAGTAACTTGCGTAGTTGAAGGCGAAAGAGCCGGTCCAACAGTTGTTGTAGCTATATTTGACAGGGGAACTATAATACGAAAGACATCCCCTTCGATAAATTCGGGTTCGGCCCCGGAATACATTTTTGTATATTTATAGGTGTTGCGCATTCCAGAGCCGAGCTCATCAGCAAGACCTATTTCGCGAAATACCTTTGAAATAGGTGGGTTCTTCTGAAAAGGATCAAAATTTGCAAGCTGCAGAACGCCATAGCCGTGGGAAAGATTGGCGTTTTCCGTGAAAATTCTGCTCCTCTCGATGACAATTTTAGCGACATAACCGCTTGAAAAATCTCGATGCATTAACAGATTTGAAATAATTTCTCGCAGGATGCCGTTTCTTTGCGCGGTTTCATCTGGAAGAATCAGTCCGGCGCTGCGAAGCAGTTCCTCGTCTGACATGGATTTCCAGGGGTGATTTTCTCCGCGGACACGCGTCATTCTTCTTGCGCGTTCAATGAGATCGGACCGCAGGGAATCCATTCCAAAGCCAGTAACTTTATTTACAAAGTATGATCCGTTTTTTCGGGAGTAAAGCCGATATACTTCATCCGAGTGATTGGTAATATCAATGTCAGCATCGCCATTTCGATTCCATATCTTGCCAGAGCATCGCACAACCTCCTGTGAAGCAGGTACGCGAATATAAATAATCTGTTTCCCGTCTGCTTGATAAATAACAGGATTCAAATAAAGGGGCGGATACATTTTATTACCATTATTGATTGTAGTAACAAATTGTTTGCAGATTTTATCTACTCTGTCTTCTTGTACGCCGATAATTTTGCCATTATTTTTTAATCCGAGAAATATATGCCCGCCATCTCTGTTGGAAAAAGAACAAACTGTTTCATAGACGTCCTTTGTAATATCCGTGTGAGATTCCTTAAACTCAACGGTCATGCTCTCGCCGTCGTCAATCAGTTTTTGCAATTCTTGTGGAATTATCATATTGTTTTAAATCTCCTGTTATCTGTTATTATGCACTATTTTGCGCAATCTATATATTCCCTTTGTGCGTCTTTGACCGCTTGTAGCGGACATATACAGCATATCACTTTTTCGATGGAGAATCAAGTTTTTCAAAATGAAGAATTAATTTCGCTGTACCGGTTTATGACCTTTAAAATCCCTGTCTATCCGGCCGTTCATCCTTTCGATCCCGCTCCGCATCTCCATTTCTTTGAGTTCCTCGCCACCTTTGTAAAGACCCTCCTGTCTGTTTTCAGGGGGATCCGGAAAATGCGGCTGTCCCTATACTTCGGATGAAAGCCATAGCGGCTGCTGTTCCGGCTTTTATCATATCCTTTATAAAGCAGCTCGATCTGTTTCCCTTCTTCGTTTACATAATACACCTTCCCGTTAAAGCTGTAGATCAGGTCCGTATCCCTGAACTGCTTTGTGGATTCTTCTTTCCACATGTTCCGTATGTCTATGACCGCCGAGACGTTCTCTGCCTCCAGCCATTCGATCAGCTCTGTGCTGTCATAGCCCCGGTCTGCCAGGAAATACCTGCATTTCCTGAGATTGTTGATAAAATTTGTATATGCACTTGCACCGGGGGCAAGCACCAGCTTCGCCCCGCCATCTTTCCCCGTATGGAAATGCGGCTGGAAACCGCAGACCATACGCAGCTGGCTGTTGCGGTTCAGCTCCCGGATCAAGCTGGCAATGGAATCATGGTCAAAAATAAAGCTGGCCAGAAGGGAGTTCCACATGGCGGCAACCGGCCATTCATTCCGTCCTTTTCCCCGGATCTCTTCCAGTTTCCGGATCAGCTTTTCATCCGGCATATGTTCGATCACCCTCCGGAGCCGTTCCAGATCTCCTAAATTTTCATTTTGGGTATCGTCAAACAGAGAAATCTGTGTTATTATCTTCATAGAAAAGCACTCCTTTTTAATGTTGGTTTGATCACTTACATTATACACCATTTATGGTTGAGGAAGGGTGCTTTTCTTTTATTTTTTTGCTGTTGGTCGTAAATTTGGGATTATGAACAAAAACGCCATGAAAAACACGATAAAATCGTTGTTTTCTGTGGCGTTTTATTTTTGACCGCTTGTTACAGGCCGCAGTCTATATAGCTTGTCAGACAGCGAAATTAATTCCTGTTAAATCTCCGCAGACCGTATCTGTACGGGCTGTCCCGTGCTCAACATATGACATCATATAAACTTTGTGTTTACAAAGTAAATTGTTGACACAGGTGTTATGCGGTGCTAATATTAAGGAACAAACTGGATGGAATTTGTAAGGAGGATCGCACCATGTTACCTAAGTTCAGCGTTAAAAAGCCATATACCGTTCTGGTGGCGGTAGTGATCGTGCTTGTACTGGGATTTTTGTCCTTTCGGAATATGAGCACGGATTTTCTGCCAAGCATGGAATTTCCCTATGCCATTGTGATGACCACCTATGCCGGGGCGAGTCCGGAGGAAGTGGAGAGGGCCGTGACGGAGCCGGTGGAGCAGGCGATGGCCAGCATCAACAATGTAAAAGAAGTGCAGTCCATGTCCATTAACAATATGTCGATTGTCATTATGGAGTTCAATGACGGCACGGACATGGGTTCTACAACAGTAGATATGCGGGAGAGCTTAGATCAGACGACGGCGCAGTGGGACGACGCCATCGGCAGTCCGACGATTATGAAGATCAACCCGGACATGATGCCGATTATGGTGGCGGCGCTGGATTTCGCGGATACCGATACCGCCGACGTGACGAAGAAGGCGGAGCAGGAGATCATACCGGAGCTGGAGAGCGTGGAGGGCGTGGCGTCTGTCAACGAGTCCGGCGCGGTGCAGAAGAAGGTCGAGGTCATTATTCAGCAGGATAAGATCGACAAGGTGAACAAAAAGGTCCAGGACGCCATCGAGGGGAAGCTCGACAAGGCGGAGAGCAAGCTCAAGGACAGCAAGAAGGAGCTGGAGGATGGCAAGAAGACCTTAGAGGATCAGAAGAATAAGGCGGCGGATGAGATGGCCAAGGGCGAGACGAAGCTGAACAGCGCCAGCGAGGAGATCAAAGAGGGCTTAAAGACCATCGAGGAGCAGATCGCGGCGGTGAAGGAGCAGAAAAAGACGTTGAACAAATCCGCCAAGCAGGTAAAGAGCGGCCTCGCAACGATTGCCAAGAACAAGACAAAGCTGAAAGCGACGATCAAGACGCTGAATGAGACGAAGAAGCAGCTGGAGACGCTAAAGAGTTCGTTAGATGAGCTGGTGACACAGGAGGCCGCCCTAAAGGCGCAGGTCGAGGCGCTGGGAGATAACGCGCCGGAGGAATTAAAGACGTCCCTGACGGCCATCCAGACGCAGCTTTCCGTACTGCGGGGCAAGCTGAAGGAGCAAGGAATTTCCGAGGAGGAGCTTCCCAGCAAGATCGCGGAGGTGGACGAGGGAATCAAGTCGGCCAATTCCGGTCTCGCGGAGCTGGTGAAGCCGGAAGCGAGCCTGAAGTTAAATCAGGAGAAGGTAAACAAGGCGCAGAAAAAGATCAAGCAGGGGCTGAAAAAGCTCAAGAAGGCGAAGAAAAAGCTGGAGACGGGCAAGATCTCGACCACGGAGGCGATGGAGCAGCTGAACAAGCAGAAGATTCTCTCCGGCATCGAGCTAAGCGTGGCGCAGGCGCAGATGAACAGCGGTTCGGAAAAGCTGACGGAGGCGGAGAACCAGTTTAAGACGACGAAAAAGACCACCAAGGAGAGCTCCGACCTGGAGAAAATCATCACCAAGTCGATGGTGGAGAACATCCTCAAAGGGGAGAATTTCGACATGCCGGCCGGCTACATCACCGAGGAGGACGCCTCCTATCTGGTGCGCGTGGGCGACAAGGTGGAGTCGGTGGACGACATACGAGATCTGGTGATTTGCGACCTGGATTTGAAGGGCGTGGACCCCATCACTCTGGGAGATGTGGCGGATGTGGCGCAGACGGATAATTCCGCGGATATGTACACAGTGGTAAACGGCAATCCGGCGGTGCTCGTGACGATCCAGAAGCAGTCCGGCTATTCCACGGGAGATGTGACCGGGGCGCTGGAGGATGAGCTGGAGGAGCTGCAGAACAATGTGGAAGGATTTCACGCGTCGATTCTGATGAACCAGGGCGTTTACATAGATTTAGTGGTAGATTCCGTGGTGCAGAATCTGATTGTGGGCGGTATTCTGGCGATTTTTATCCTGCTCTTGTTTTTGCGGGATATCCGCCCGACGATTATTGTGGCGTGCTCGATTCCGCTCAGCGTGGTGGCGGCCATTGTCGCCATGTATTTCAGCGGCGTGACGTTGAATATTATTTCCCTGTCGGGACTGGCTCTCGGCGTGGGTATGCTAGTGGATAACTCGGTCGTCGTCATAGAGAATATTTACCGGCTCAAGAGCCAGGGAATTTCCGGAAAGCAGGCGGCGGTGGACGGCGCCAGACAGGTGGGCGGCGCGATTATCGCCTCTACGCTGACGACGGTGTGCGTGTTTGCGCCGATTATATTTACGGAGGGAATTACAAAGCAGCTGTTTGTGGATCTGGCGCTGACGCTTCTTTATACGCTGGGAGCCAGCCTGATTATCGCGCTCTCTTTGGTGCCCGCTATGTCGGGAGGGATGCTCCGCAAGGACAAGAGCGCAAATTCCAAGGTGATTCCCGCGCTGCAGAATTTTTACGGAAAAGCGCTGGCGGTGGTGCTGCGGTTCAAGCCGATCGTGCTGATCGCGGCGGTGGTATTTCTCGTATTGTTCTCGGCTCTTGCCATGAAGAACGGCATGTCCATGATGCCAGAGATGGAGAGCACCCAGATGACGATGACGATTACTACCGAGGACAAAGAATTAGACGAAGTGAGGGAGATTTCCAACACGGCGATTGACCGGATTTTAGAGATTCCGGATATTGAGACGGTAGGCGCCTATACGGGCAGCGGCTCCACTATGTCCATGCTCACCGGCGACAGCGGCAGCGATACGGTTACGATGTACCTGATTTTGAAAGAGGACCGCGAGATGAGCAACGATGAGGTCGTCAGCCAGATTACGGACCGGACGGAGAATCTGGACTGCGAGGTGGAGGTCAACGCCTCGGCGATGGATATGAGCGCGCTCACCGGCGAGGGCGTCCGGATCAACATCAAGGGAAAAGACATGGATAAACTCCAGAGCGTGTCCGAGGATGTGATGGAGCGTCTGGAGGGCGTGGACGGCCTGTACGAGATCAGCAACGGGCTTGAGGAGTCCGGCGAGGAGTTCCGCGTCACGGTGGATAAGGCGAAGGCCATGAAGTACGCGCTGACGGTGGCGCAGGTCTACCAGCAGGTCTACGACCGGATTCGGGACGCCGCTTCCGCCTCTACGCTGTCCACGGATACGGACGATCTGGGCGTGTACGTTACCAGCTCCCAGGACACGGAGATGCTCCGGGAGGA
The DNA here is from genome assembly GCA_947589175.1 of uncultured Lachnospiraceae bacterium. Classification (GTDB taxonomy): domain Bacteria; phylum Bacillota; class Clostridia; order Lachnospirales; family Lachnospiraceae; genus Eubacterium_F. The sequence goes on from CANPZR010000008.1 coordinate 5,934, forward strand.
TCTGAAGAATATGAAAATCGACTACACCGACGCAAGCACGCAGAAGGCGAAGAAGGTGAAACTTAGCAAAATCGCGAATTTCACCACGGCGGATTCGCCCAACACGATTTCTCATGACAATCAGATGCGCTACGTCACGGTGTCGGCGTCGATTGAGGAGGACAAAATCGTGTCCAATGTCAGCGCGGACGTGCAGGAAGCGCTGGCGGATTATGAGCCGCCTGCGGGCTACGACATTGAGTTCGACGGCGAGGACGAGGCAACGATGGAGGCTATGGGGCAGGTCATGCTGATGCTGGTTCTGGGAATCGTGCTGATGTATCTGATTATGGTGGCGCAGTTCCAGTCTCTGCTGTCGCCGTTTATCATCCTGTTCACCATTCCGCTCGCCTTTACCGGCGGCTTTATGGGACTGTGGATTACGGGCAGCGACGTCAGCGTCATCGCCATGATCGGCTTTGTCATGCTGGCGGGCATCATTGTAAATAACGGTATCGTGCTGGTGGATTATATCAATCAGCTGCGCCTGGGCGGCATGGAAAAGCGCGCGGCGATTGTGGAGGCGGGCGTCACCCGTCTGCGGCCGATTCTCATGACGGCGGTCACGACGATTCTCGGACTTCTGCCTATGGTCGTGGGGAACAGCATGGGGACGGATATGTCCCGTCCGATGGCAATCGTCACGATCGGCGGACTGGTTTACGGTACGCTTTTGACGTTGTTTGTAGTGCCCTGTATTTATGATATTTTTAACCGCAAAAAGGAAATGAAAAAGGTTGAGGTAGATTGAGTATGAATGATCCGATCGGAGTTTTTGATTCCGGCGTGGGCGGCCTTACCGTGGCGCGGGAGATCATGCGCCAGCTTCCGGGCGAGAGCCTGATTTATTTTGGGGACACGGCGCGGGTTCCCTACGGGAGCAAGTCCCGAAAGACCGTGTGCAAGTACAGCAGGCAGATTGCCAATTTCCTTCTGACAAAGCAGGTAAAGGCGATTGTCATCGCCTGCAATACGGCGAGCGCGCTCGCGAGGGAGGAGCTGGAGGAGCTTGTGGACGTGCCGGTAATCGACGTGGTGCGCCCGGGCGCCCGGATGGCGGCGGAGACCACGAAGAATAAGCGAATCGGGATTCTGGGGACGGAGAGCACGATTAAGAGCGGGATTTACGAGGAGTATCTTCACCAGATCGATCCGGAGATTACCGTGGTCAGCAAGGCGTGTCCGCTCTTTGTGCCGCTTGTGGAGGAGGGACTCATTGAGGACCGGGTGACGGAGGATATTGTGGGGCGCTATCTCCACGATATGAAGGAGTACGAGATTGATTCACTGGTCCTCGGCTGCACGCATTATCCGCTACTCCGGGGCGTGATCGGCCGGGAGATGGGCGAGAGCGTCCGGCTGGTGAATCCGGCCTACGAGACGGCGAAATCCCTCAAGGAGATGCTGCGGGAGAAGAATCTGTTTGCCGCTCCGGGGAATCGGGCAAGCCACCGCTATTTTGTCAGCGACGGCGTGGAGAAATTTATTTCCTTTGCCAATGCGGTTCTGCCCTGCCATGTGAGCGAGACTACAGTTGTAGATATCGAGTCTTATTAAAAAATGCTATAGTGTGTAAAGCCACCTTTGATGTCAAAGCCACTGATAATCAGTGTTAAAACCACTGATTGGGTGGCTTAAATTTTTAATTTCCTCCATATACTGAAAGCAGGGGGCACGGCGTGATGTCGGATGAGAAATGGCAAACGCTTTTCATTTGCTCGTTGCGCAGGCGCTTCCGGAATGGAGGATATTTTTATGTCGACCAGAAAATGGATCCGCGCGCTATTATGTATCTGTTTATTTTCCCTGACGGCGGGGCTGTCCGGGGCGCTGGAGGCGGCTGTTCACATGCGGGAGGAGCCGGAACTCACGGAAAATCTGGACACATTCCGGGCGCTTCACATAGACGGGAGTGTTCTGGAGGACGCCTCGGAGTGGAGTGATAACCGCTACCGGCGGCTGACGGCGTCCTATTTATTCTACAATGGAAGAATGGAGGAGGACACGCCGCTGTGCTCCCCTTTTTCGTGGTATTATATGATGCTGCCGGAGAGTACGGAGGAAACGTACCGGGACGCCTTTCAGACCCTTTTGGCGGACGCCCGCGTATTTCCCGTGCCAGAGGACCCGGCGGGGGAGACGGTGAGCTATGAGGATTCCTGGGGCGGCGCCAGGGACTACGGGGGGAAACGCCACCACGAGGGGACGGATCTGATGTCGTCCATCAATGAGCGGGGTTATTTTCCTGTCGTCAGCGTCAGCGACGGCGTGGTCGAGAAAAAGGGCTGGCTGGAACTGGGTGGATACCGCCTGGGGATCCGCGCGCCCCACGGGGCCTACTATTATTACGCGCATCTGTACCGCTACGCGGAGGGGATTAAAGAGGGGAGCGAGGTAAAGGCGGGGGATGTCATCGGATACATGGGCGACTCCGGCTACGGCGAGGAGGGGACGGTGGGAAAATTCGCCGTGCACCTTCATTTTGGCGTCTACCTCACGGTTGACGGGGAGGAAGTGAGCGTCAATCCCTATGAGATTCTGCGCAGCCTGGAGAAAAGACGAGCAAAAGTCTTGCCAGAATCCGATTCCCGCGTTAAAATGTTATCAGAGTTGAAGGGTCATGTGTTTCATGCCTGCGTGAAAAAGAATGACGCGGGAACTCGCGAGACACCTCATAATTTTGAGATGTCTTAGGATCAAGGAGGTGCGGGAGCGATGGCAGTGGACAAGTGTGAGCCGGGCTATATTGCCAGCCGGAAAAAAATATCGTTTCTCTGGCTGTTTCTTTTTCTGGTCATAGGGATAGCGATTTTTCTGGTGGGATATCTGATTACCCACACGAGGGCTAATATTTTTACCGTTATCGCAGTTCTCATGTCGCTGCCCGCGGCCAAGCGCATCGTCAATCTGGTGGTGATGTTGCCGCGGAAAAGCGTGGATCGGGAGCGGTTTGACCGGGCGAAGGAGGCTGCGGGAGAGGGGACGCTGCTCGCGGATTATGTGTTCACCTCTACGGAGCGCATTATGCACCTGGACTTTGTGGCCATTAAGGGCCGGAGCGTGCTGGCGCTGACGGCGCCCTCCAGACAGGACGTTTCCTATATGAAAAAATATTTCGCAGACATGATTCGCCGCACGGCGCCGGACTATGAGGTGCGGATTCTGGATGAATACGAGGAATTTTTGCGGTGTCTGAAAGACGTGCCTACGGCGCTGGATGACATCGGAGACGAGGGCCGAGAGGACAGGAACTTGGATTCCGGCGAGGAGAGCAGAGAAAGCAGGGTAGCGGATTCCGGCGAGGGCAAAAAGACGCATCAGGCCGCCGCGGAGAAGCTGGCGGAGCTGCTACATTCCATGGCCGTGTAGAGCTTCAAAATCTGAAATAGGTATGCCGATATGAGAGAAATTGAGATTCGTGAGAAGGACAGCGGACAGCGGTTCGACAAATTTTTAAAAAAATATCTGCGGGAGGCGTCGGCCGGTTTTATTTATAAAATGCTCCGCAAGAAAAATATTACCCTCAACGGCAAGAAGGCGGAGGGAAAGGAGCAGCTCCGGGCGGGAGACCAGGTGAAGCTGTTTCTCTCGGAGGAGACGCTGGAAAAATTCCGGGGAGTAAAATCCGCAGATATTTCTGCGGGGTCACCGGCAATTTACACGGCGGGGGCAAGCGAAAATTCGGCGGATGGTTTAAACGCGGTTTCGATTGCGCTTACCTACCCGGTGACAAATCTGAATATTATATACGAAAATGAGGATATTATTCTTGTGGACAAGCCGGTCGGGATGCTGTCGCAAAAAGCGAAAAAAGAGGATGTTACTCTTGTAGAATACATGCTGGGCTATCTCCAGGCAAAAGGGGAGTGGAGCCCGGAGGACACGGTGACGCCGGGGCTTTGTAACCGGCTGGACCGCAATACAAGCGGAATTGTCATCGGGGGCAAGAGCCTTCGGGGGCTACAGCAGATGGCGGAGCTCTTGAAGGGAAGAAAGCTGAAAAAATACTATCTTACAGTTGTAGAAGGAACAATAGAGGAGCCGCGCAGGCTGAAAGGATATCTCTCACGGGATAAAAAGGCCAATCGGGCGGCGCTTAACCCGGACCGGCGGCCGGGAAGCTCTCTGGTGGAGACGGAGTACGAGCCGCTGCGGACGGCCCATGGTTACACGCTTTTAAAGGTGCGGCTGATTACAGGGAAAACGCATCAGATTCGCGCGCATTTGGCGGCGGTCGGCCATCCGGTGATCGGGGACATCAAGTACGGGGGAAAGCCGTACCGGGGACTGAGAAGCCAGTTTTTGCACGCCTGGCAGATTGTTTTTCCGGACAGCGGAGAGATCCGGGCAGAGCTGCGGGGACGCGTGTTTACCGCGCCGCTCCCGGAACAGTTTAACAACATAAAAAAAGAATTGTTTCACTAAATTAGTTTTATTAAATAAATTAGTTTTATTAAAATTGCTTTACTGAAATGAAAGGATTAAAATTAAACAAAAAAATGAAATACTAAAAAATGAAGCACTAAAAAATAAATCAAAAAATTGATTATTAAAAATGGAGGAAAAGACAATGAAAAAAGCAGTGATGTTATTTGCGGAAGGATTTGAGACGGTCGAGGCGCTGATGGTGGTAGACCTTCTCCGCCGGGGAGGCGTGGAGGTCACGATGGCGTCGATCAATGAGGACGACTGGGTGGTTAGCTCCCACGGCGTGAATGTGGAGATGAACAGCACGTTGGGCGAGGTGGATGTTCTGTCCTACGACGCGATTATTCTTCCGGGAGGGATGCCCGGAACGCTCAATCTGGGAGAGAGCGAGGCGGTCAAAAAGGCGGTGCTCGCCATGAACGACGCCGGGAAAATTGTGTCCGCTATCTGCGCGGCGCCGGGCGTTCTGGGCAAATACGGTCTCTTGGAGGGGAAGAACGCCTGCAGCTATCCGTCCCACGAAAAAAATCTCACTGGCGCGACGGTTTCGCGCGATCCTGTGGTCATAGACGGCAATATCGTCACCAGCCGGGGACTGGGAACCGCCATGGAATTTGGCCTCACGCTGTTAGGGCTGTTAGAGGGACAGGAAAAGGAAAATCAGATCAAGGACGCCATTGTGTATCAGAAATTGGCGTGAAAATCTGACCTAAAAGGAGGATGTCCCCATGGGCACATGGAATTCCAGGGGGCTGCGCGGCTCGTTTCTGGAGGAGATGATCAACCTCACCAACGACAAGTACCGCAGCCAGAAGCTGGCGCTGATTCAGAAGGTGCCGACGCCCATTAAGCCGGTCCGGATCGACCAGGCCACCAGACATATCACGCTGGCGTATTTTGACCAGAAAAGCACGGTGGACTACATAGGCGTGGTGCAGGGCGTGCCGGTCTGCTTTGACGCCAAGGAGTGCGCGAACGATCGTTTTCCCCTGGCCAACGTCCACGAGCACCAGATGGCCTTTATGGAGGAATTTGAGAGGCAGGACGGCGTGGCGTTTCTCATTATTTATTTTAAAAAAGAGGAGAGATATATGTATCTTCCTTTTGTAAAATTAAAAGAATTCTGGGAGCGCATGCAGCGGGGCGGTCCCAAGAGCTTTCAGTTTGACGAGGTGGATCCGTCCTACGAGATTTCGCCCTATAGCGGCACATTTATCCACTATTTAGAGCAGTTGAAAATGGACATTGAGAGCCGCTGACGCCGCCTGTTTTTTTTGGAATTTATTGGCTTCATAATATTGATTTCCGTGGTAATACTAGTATCAGGATAACCGAATGGAACAACATTCTGTTATCTTTATCATAAATTACTAAATTAGAAAATCACGGAGGTTGAAAACTATGACAAGCAACAATGCATCCAGAATGGAAGTACCGCAGGCCAAGGAAGCTATGAATCGTTTTAAGATGGAGGTAGCAGGCGAGCTGGGCGTTAATCTGAAAGAGGGTTACAACGGCGATCTGACTTCCCGCGAGGCAGGTTCCATCGGCGGCGAGATGGTTCGTCAGATGATCAAGAGACAGGAAGAGTCTATGAAATAATCAAAGACTGATTATATGCAAAACTGAGTGAGCATGATTGGAAGAACATCCTTTTTACTGGATTTGTCAGCAGGAGGGATGTTCTTTCTCGTTTCAGAAAAAAGAGTGCTTTGCTTTTTAGTATGGATATGGTATGATACTAATTACAAGAGAGAAGGAAGTGGAAAATTATGCCGGTTAGATCCGATAAATATTTTAAACTGTTGGCGGAGAAATACCCTTCGGCGCAGTCTGTGTGCCGGGAAATCATCAATCTCAACGCGATTATCAATCTTCCCAAGGGGACGGAGCATTTCATGAGCGACATTCACGGAGAGTACGAGGCGTTCTGCCACATTCTCAACAACTGCTCCGGCGTTATCCGGGAGAAGGTAAAGCTGCTGTTCGGGGACGTCATGAGCGCGGACGAGTGCCGCGAGATCTGCACGCTGATCTACTATCCGCGGGAGAAGCTGGATATGCTGAAAAAAGAGATGACGCTGACGGACGACTGGTACCGGATGACGCTCAACCATCTGATCGAGGTGGCGAAGCTCTTGTCGTCGAAATATACCAGGTCCAAGGTGCGGCGGGCGCTTCCGAAGGATTTTGAGTACATCATTGACGAGCTTCTGCATGTGCAGAAGGACGAGGACGACAACCAGGTCCTCTATCACAAGAACATATTGGACACGATTATTGCCATCGATAACGCGGACGAATTTGTGGTGGCGCTCGCCGAGCTGATTAAGCGGCTGGCGGTGGACCATCTGCACATCGTGGGCGACATATTTGACAGAGGGGCCAACGCCGACAAGATTCTGGATCTTCTGATGGAATATCACTCCCTGGACATCGAGTGGGGGAATCACGACATTCTGTGGATGGGAGCGGCGGCGGGCAACGAGGCCTGCATCGCCAATGTGCTCCGCAATAATCTGCGGCACGGCAACACAGAGATTCTGGAGAGCGGGTACGGCATCAGCCTCCGGGAGTTGGCGCTGTTCGCCGAAAAGACGTATCAGGGCCTGGATCCGATGATGGCGGCCGAGAAGGCGATTTCCGTCATGCTGTTAAAGCTGGAGGGGGCCATTTTGCTGCGGCATCCGGAGTACGAGATGGAGGACCGTCTGCTGTGGGGGAAAATGGATCTGGAGGCCGGCTGCGTGGTCGTGGACGGCAAGTGCTTCGAGCTGACGGACACGGATTTTCCCACCTGGGACAGCGAGCGGCCCTATGAGCTGTCGCCGGAGGAAAAACAGGTTGTGGAGGAGCTAAAGACCGCTTTTCTGAACAGCTCAAGGTTGCAGCGGCACATCCGTTTTCTGTATGAGCGGGGAAGCATGTACCGCATTTTTAACGGGAATTTATTATATCACGGGTGTATTCCCCTGGACGCGTCCGGCAATTTTGACCGGGTCGTTCTGGACGGGGAGAGCTACCAGGGGCGGATGTATCTGGATTACGCGGACGCCATGGCGCGGAAGGCCTATTACCACAGGGACGCGGACGCCATTGACTTCATGTGGTTTCTCTGGAGCGGGCGCAAGTCCCCGCTGTGCGGCCGGAATATCCGCACTTTTGAGAAAATGTTTATCGGAGACGAGTCCATCTGGCATGAGGAGAGCAATCCCTACTACCAGTTCTACAAGGAGGAGCGGACCTGCAACATGATTCTGCGGGAATTCGGCCTGTACTCGGAGGAATCCCACATCATCAACGGACACACGCCGGTGCGCACAATGGAGGGAGAACAGCCGGTGAGGGCCGGGGGAAAGCTGTTAGTGATCGACGGGGGATTTTGCAAGGATTACCACAAAAAGACCGGCATTGCCGGATATACGCTGGTCTATAGCTCCCACGGGATTCAGATCAAGGCGCATCATCCCTTTGAGAGCGTGTACAAGGCGCTGCGGGAAAATAAGGATATCGACTCAGACAATCAGATCATATACACGGCCCGTTCCCGAATTTTGGTGAAGGAGACGGACACCGGCAAGGAAATCCAGGAGGACATCGAGGATCTGAAGCTGCTCATGAGGCGGTACCGGGAGGTGTCGGACTAGCGGTCCGGGCAGTTGACATCATGGAATAAGGAGGGAAAAGAGACCTATGTACGACAGGCTTACGAGAAAAGATATAGAGAAGATGGAGCGGGAGATCGAGCACCGGAAATTAGTGGTGCGCAAGGAGGCGCTGGAGGACGTAAAGGAGGCCAGGGCCCACGGGGATCTCAGCGAAAATTTTGAATACAAGGCGGCGAAAAAATTTAAAAATGAAAATGAGAGCCGGATCCGTTATCTGGAAAAAATGATCAAGACGGCTCGCATCGTGGAGGACAATTCCTCCGAGGACGAGGTGGGGCTCAACGACCGGGTGACGGTGTACATCGAGGATGACGATACGGAGGAAGCCTACAAGATCGTCACTACGGTGCGGAGCGACGCGCTGAACCAGATGATCAGCATGGAGTCGCCGATGGGGAAGGCGCTGATGAAACACCGGAAAGGCGACCGGGTCTATGTGGCGGTGAACGACAAAACCGGCTATTATGTGCAGATTCGGGACATCCAGAAAAGCGATGATGAATCCGAGGAAATAAAACGATTTTGACAATGAAAAGGAGTGACAGGACGATGAAGGAAAAATCAACGGAAATTTTTGAAAACGCGCCGATACCCAAGGCGGTTTTTGTGAATATTATACCGTCTATTATCAGTATGCTGATGGTGTTAATTTACAATCTGGCGGATACATATTTTATCGGGATGACGAAGGATCCGTTAATGGTGGCGGCGGTCTCCCAGGCGACGCCGGCCTTTTTGTTTTTTATGGCGGTCGGGATGCTGTTCGGCGTGGGCGGAACATCTCTGATTTCCCGTATGCTGGGGCAGGGAAGGAACAGGGAGGCGCGAAACGCCTGCTCGTTCTGCTTCTGGACCGGGACGGTCGTGGGCGTTGTCGGGATGCTCTTAATGATTATTCTGTGCGAGCCGCTCTCCTGGATGGTGGGCGCCACGGAGGGCACGATCGAGCTTGTGAAGCAGTATCTCTTTATCGTGGCGTTCGGCGTGCCATTTCTCATCATTGCCAATGTGTTCAGTAACATTATCCGCGCGGAGGGGAAGGCGAATAAAGCGATGTTCGGCATGATTTTGGGAAATCTGGTCAATATCGTGTTAGATCCCCTGATGATCATCGGCTTTGGCTGGAACGTGGCGGGAGCTGCTGTGGCGACGGTGTTAGGGAACGTGGTCGCCGCCGTGTTCTATATCGTGCATTTTCTCACCGGCAAGTCCACGCTGACGATTCACCCAAGGGAGTACCGGGCGGGCAACCAGATTGCCGTGGGAGTCTTAGCCATCGGTATTCCGGCGTCCCTGAACAGTATTCTCATGAGCACGTCGAATGTGCTGATCAACAATCTGATGAAGGCGTATGGCGATCTGGCGGTGGCAGGCCTGGGCGTGGCGCTGAAGGTCAACATGGTGGCGGTCATGCTGTTAATCGGCGTGGGAACCGGAATCCAGCCCCTGCTCGGCTACAATTTCGGGGCGGGGAACCGAAAGCGATTTATGGGCGTGCTGAAGTTCTCGCTGGTGCTGGCGGTGTCTCTCAGCATCGTGATGACGATTATCTGCTATCTGGGGGCGAGCCCGATGGTAAGCGCCTTTCTGGAGGATCAGCAGGCGCACGAATTCGGTATGCAGTTTGCCCGCATGCTGATTATATCCGGACCGGTGTTAGGCGTACTGTTCGTGATGATCAACACGATTCAGTCTATGGGAGCGGCGATTCCGTCCATGATTCTGTCCGTCAGCAGACAGGGGCTGATCTACATACCGGTGCTGTTTATTTTCAACGCGGTATTTTCTTCGGCGCGCATGTTAGTCATCGCCCAGCCGGTGACGGACTACATTGCGACGACCGTTTCCATCATACTGTTTATCTTTGCTTTCCGCAAGTATTTTAAGGATAACAGCAGGGGAGAGAGTGCATGATTGAGAACGTCAAGAATGGACAGGTACGGAAAATTCAGAAATTGATGAAAAATGCCCGGTTCCGCAGGCAGGAGGGTCTTTTTGTCACGGAGGGCTGGAAAATGATCGCCGAGGCGTTGTCCCGGAACATGGTGGAGACGCTGTATGTGTCCGCGGAGCAGGAGGAGTGGCTGCGGGATATTCCAGGGCTAGAATCTACAAGAGTAGAACTAGTGAATTCCGCTGTTTTCCGCGAACTATCCGACACTGTCACCCCCCAGGGGGCGCTGGCGGTGACGCGGATGCCGGTGTATGACCGGGAGAAGCTGCGCGAGAGGCCGGACGCCGCTTTTCTCTGCCTGGAGGACATACAGGATCCGGGCAATCTGGGAACGATGATCCGCACGGCCGAGGGGGCGGGGATGAGCGCGGTCGTCATGAGCCGGGGCTGCGTGGATTTGTTCAATCCTAAGGTGGTGCGATCTACGATGGGGGCGCTGTTTCGGGTGCCCTATTACATTTGCGAGGACATGGCGGAGGAAGCGGCTCTTTTGAAGGGGGCGGGATTTACCCTGTATGCCGCCCATCTGCGGGGAACCCGCGATTACACGGAGGAATGTTATGGGGGAAAACTGGGCATACTCATTGGAAATGAGGCGTCCGGCCTGACAGATGCCGTGGCGGCAGCCGCGGAGCGAAAAGTGAAAATTCCGATGGCGGGGGAAGTGGAATCTCTCAACGCGGCCGTCTCGGCGGCGCTTCTGATGTACGAGGTTCGCAGAAAACGACTTGCAAAACCCCCCGTTTTTTAGTATGATTAAAGGGAGTGGCGAATACACTGTAAAGGGATGGTAGACATATGGATGTTATAGTCTGGCTGATTCTTGTGGCAATTATGCTTGTGATTGAGATATGTACGATGGGACTCACTACGATCTGGTTCGGTCTGGGGGCTGTGGTCGCCGCTGTCGCGGCCGGGTGTTCCGCGCCGGTCTGGCTGCAGATTGTGCTGTTCTGCATGGTTTCTGTGGCAGTTATGCTTTTGGTGCGTCCGTTTGCCTTGAAATTTATGAACAAGAATCGCGCGAGGACAAATATCGACGAGCTGATCGGACAGGAGGCGGTGGTGATTGAGACCATCGATAACCCGAAAGGCACCGGCAGGGTTCGGCTCCGCGGCGTGGAGTGGATGGCGCGCAGCGCGGCAGACGAGGTGATCGGCCCGGACGATGTGGTGACCATTGAGAGTATCGCCGGAGTGAAGCTGATTGTCCGCCGCAAGGCGGAATCATAAAATGAACAATGGAGGGATGAAAATGGATGAAGTAGTAATGGGTGATGTAGTAGGCATAAATGTGGGCGCGGTGATCATCGTCCTTATTGTAATTATTATTCTGTGCATGCTGGCGTCCTGCATCAAGATCGTGCCGCAGGCGCACGCCTATGTGGTGGAGCGGCTGGGCGGATATCAGGCCACCTGGAACGTGGGGATTCATTTCAAGGTGCCGATTATCGACAAGGTGGCGAGAAGGGTGCTGTTAAAGGAACAGGTGATGGATTTCGCGCCGCAGCCGGTGATTACCAAGGACAATGTAACCATGCAGATTGACACGGTCGTATTTTTCCAGATTACAGATCCAAAGCTGTTTACCTACGGCGTGGAGAACCCGATCATGGCGATTGAGAATCTCACGGCGACTACGCTGCGAAATATCATCGGCGATCTGGAGCTCGACCAGACTCTTACGTCCCGCGAGACGATTAACACCCATATGCGGGCGAATCTGGACATCGCCACGGACCCGTGGGGCATCAAGGTGAACCGCGTGGAGCTGAAGAATATCATTCCGCCGCGCGAGATTCAGGATTCTATGGAGAAGCAGATGAAGGCGGAGCGCGAGAGGCGCGAGTCCATTCTCCGGGCCGAGGGCGAGAAGAAGTCTACAGTCCTGGTGGCTGAGGGTAAGAAGGAGTCCGCGATTCTGGAGGCGGAGGCAGAGAAGGAAGCCGCCATTCTCCGGGCAGAGGCAAAGAAGGAGGCCACCATCCGCGAGGCCGAGGGTAAGGCGCAGGCGATTGCCGCCGTGCAGAAGGCGACCGCGGAGGGTATCCGTTTTCTCAATGAGGCAGATCCGACGCAGGCCGTGCTGACGCTCAAGAGCTTAGAGGCGTTTGAAAAGGCGGCGGACGGACAGGCGACGAAGATTATTATTCCGTCGGAGATTCAGGGCGTAGCGGGACTGGCCAGGGCGGTGACCGAGACGGTGCTGCAAAAGTAGTTATTTCGTAGAGCGAATATAATTCACTCGGAAATGAGGATGAACATGAACTTAAAAGGAAGAAATTTTCTGACGCTGAAGGATTTTACGCCGGAGGAAATCCGGTATTTTCTGGACACGGCGAAGGAGTTAAAGGAAAAAAAGAAGAAAGGCGTGGTGGAGCGGCCGCTGGAGGGCAAAAATATCGCTCTTATTTTTGAAAAAACCAGCACCCGCACCCGTTGCTCCTTTGAGGTGGCGGCCCATGACCTGGGCATGGGAGTGACATATCTGGACCCCTCCGGTTCCCAGATCGGGAAGAAGGAGAGCATTGCCGATACGGCCCGCGTGCTGGGGCGGATGTTTGACGGCATCGAGTACCGGGGATATGGACAGGAGATCGTGGAGGAGCTGGCGAAGTACGCGGGGGTTCCGGTGTGGAACGGCCTGACGAACGAGTACCACCCCACCCAGATGCTGGCGGATCTTCTGACAATCGAGGAGCAGTTCGGCCATCTGGAGGGGATTAAACTGACTTATATGGGGGACGCCCGCTACAACATGGGCAATTCCCTTATGATTGCCTGCAGCAAGATGGGACTTCATTTTACCGCCTGCGCGCCGAAGGAATATTTCCCGAATGAGGCGCTGGTAAAGGAGTGCGAGGCGTACGCCCAGGCCAGCGGCGGCAGCGTGACGCTGACGGAGGATGTGTCGGAGGGAACGAAGGACGCCGACGTTCTGTACACGGACGTCTGGGTTTCCATGGGCGAGCCGGACGAGGTATGGGAGGAGCGGATCCGCGCGCTCTCGCCGTATCAGGTCAACGCGGCGGCTATGGCCGGCGCGAAGGAGGACGCGGTATTTATGCACTGCCTTCCGGCGTTTCACGATCTGAACACCGGAATCGGCAGGGAAATTCATGAAAAATATGGTCTGACGGAGATGGAAGTGACCCATGAAATATTTGAAAAATACGCGGACGTGGTGTTTCGGGAGGCGGAGAACCGCATGCACACCATAAAGGCAGTGATGGCGGTCACGATGATGTGACGGATCAGATAGAAAGGAGCCAATATGAGCAATTTAAATGCCGAATACAGAAATGACTGGCTACATAAGATGGCATCGGTTTGTGAAGCGAAAAGCACGATTGACTCTACTTTATTTCAGAAATATGAAGTAAAAAGGGGACTGCGGGATCTCAATGGACGCGGCGTCCTCACGGGACTGACGGAGATCTCGGAGATTCGTTCTTACAAGATGGAGGACGACGAGATGGTTCCCTGTGATGGAAAGCTGTACTATCAGGGAATTGACATAGAGGAAATCATAGACGGGTTTCTCACGGAGAAGCGGTTCGGATACGAGGAGGTCGTGTATCTTCTTTTGTTCGGAAAGCTGCCCAACAGCCATGAGCTGGAGGATTTAAAGGACATGCTGGCAAATTACCGGCATAATCTCCCCACCAGCTTTGTGAGGGATATTATCATGAAGGCGCCCAGCGTGGACCTGATGAATACGCTGGGACGGAGCGTGCTGACGCTGTATTCCTACGACGACCGCGCCGATGATATTTCGACGGAAAACGTCCTGCGCCAATGCCTGCAGCTAGTGGCGCTTTTTCCCATGTTTTCCGTGTACGGGTATCAGGCGGCCTGCTATTTTCACGAGGGTTCCAGCTTTTTTCTGCACCCTCCGAAGCCGGAGTATTCCACGGCGGAGAATATTCTGCACATGCTCCGGGCGGACAGTGAATTTACCCCGCTGGAGGCAAAGATCCTGGATATCGCGCTGGTGCTCCACGCGGAACACGGTGGCGGCAACAATTCCACCTTTACGGATCATGTGGTGACGTCCTCCGGGACGGATACCTACGCGGCGATTTCCGCCTCGCTGGGCTCGCTGAAGGGCCCCCGCCACGGCGGCGCCAACAAAAAGGTGTCTATGATGTTTGAGGACATGAAAAAGCGGGTGAAGAACTGGGAGGATGAGGAAGAAGTAAGGAGCTATCTGACAGCCCTTCTGAACCGGAATGTTTTTGACAAGGCGGGGCTGATTTATGGAATGGGCCACGCGGTGTACTCCATTTCCGACCCCAGGGCCAGAACGTTTCGCAAGTTCGTAAAGAGGCTGGCGGAGGAGAAGGGGATGCAGAGGGAGTACGCCCTGTACAATATGGTGGAGAATCTGGCGCCTCAGGTGATCGCGGAGGAGCGCCACATTTACAAGGGCGTCAGCGCCAATATCGATTTTTACAGCGGGCTGGTGTACAGTATGTTAGACATTCCGCTGGAATTATACACGCCGCTGTTTGCCATCGGGCGCATCGCCGGATGGAGCGCCCACAGGCTGGAGGAACTGGTGAACGCGGGCAAAATCATACGCCCGGCCTATAAGGCGGTGGCAAAACATAAGCCGTATGTGCCCATGAGCGAGAGAGAGTAGGCAGCGGGGGATTTCAATGAACGAAGAACAGATTTTGTGCGCCTGCAGCGCCTATGAGAGAAAATATTATCTGAATCCCAGGTACGCTTCTCTGCCGGAGGCAATCAAGGAGGAACTGCAGATTCTGGCGGTCACGCTGACGGAGGACGTGGGCGGGGTCTTTACCATGGAATTTGACGAGGACGGGACGCTGTACATGTCCACGACGGCGAAGGAGAACGATTTTTTCTACGATGAAATCGGCAGCCACTTGAAGATCAAGCAGTACCGGGTGAAGTATTCGGAGCTGTTACATAACCTGGAAGCCTATTACCGGCTGTTCATTCTGGGAGACGAGGCGGAGCGGGCAGCCATTTTGGAGGAAATAGATGATACTAGCGATTGACATAGGAAATACCAATCTTACATTCGGCCTGTTTGACGGGGAAAGGCTGCGGCACAAGTTCCGTCTGACGACCAGCCTGCCGCGGACGTCGGATGAGTTCGGCGTGCAGATCATGGAGCAGCTCTCCCACCAGCAGGTGTCGGAGGAAGATGTGGAGGATGTGATTATCTGCTCCGTGGTGCCCAAGATTATGTATTCCCTGACCAGCGGCATCAAGAAATACTTAAAATGCGACCCCATGATTGTGGGGCAGGGGACAAAATCCGGTATCCGGATTGCGACGACCAATCCGATGGAGATCGGGGCGGACCGGGTGGTGGACGCCGTGGGGGCCTATTTTCTCTATGGCGGACCGGTCATCGTCATTGATTTTGGCACGGCGACGACCTATGATCTGGTGACGGGAGACGGGGCTTTTGTGGCGGGCGTCACGGCGCCGGGCATCCGCATCAGCGCCAAGGCTCTCTGGAGCAACGCGGCGAAGCTGCCGGAGATTGAGATTGTGAAGCCGGAGTCCATTCTGGCCAAGACCACCATTACCAGTATGCAGGCGGGGCTTGTGTACGGCACCATCGGACAAGCCGAGTACATTATTGAGCAGTTCAAAAAGGAGTCCGGCTTTGAGGGCATCAAGGTCGTGGCGACCGGAGGACTGGGACGCATTATCGCTGAGGGGACGCAGAAAATAGAGGTCTATGACCCGGAGCTGACCCTTCAGGGCATGAGGCTTATCTATGAGAGGACAAAAGCCAGTGAGTGAGGAAAACAATTTCCTTGACAAAAATGGTTCCCGCGAGGGAGGCTTTTCCATTGGAAATGTGAGGCTGTCGGGACGCGTGGTCTGCGCTCCCATGGCCGGGGTCACGGATCAGCCGTTCCGGATTCTCTGCAAGGAGCAGGGGGCGGATCTGATCTGTACGGAGATGGTCAGCGCCAAGGGAATTTATTATAACAATAAAAATACAGAAGAACTGCTTGCCGTGGCGGATGAGGAGAGACCGGTTTCCCTTCAGCTTTTCGGCTCGGATGCGGATATCGTCAGCGAGATGGCAAAGCGGATCGAGGACCGGAATTTTGACATTCTCGACTTGAACATGGGCTGTCCGGTGCCAAAGGTCGTGAACAACGGCGAGGGCTCGGCGCTGCTTAAAAATATTCCGTTGGCGGCCCGCATCATAGAAAAGACGGTCCGGGCCATAAAGAAGCCGGTGACGGTAAAAATCCGCAAGGGCTTCCACAGAGGTGAGAACCAGGCGGTGGAGATGGCGCGGGCGGCGGAGGCGGCCGGAGCGGCGGCCATCGCGGTCCACGGAAGGACCAGAGAAGAATATTACAGCGGCCAGGCGGACTGGGATATTATCGCCCAGGTAAAGCAGGCCGTACGGATTCCCGTCATTGGAAACGGCGATATCGCGACCGTGCAGGACGCGGAGCGGATGCTTGCCCGTACCGGATGCGACGGCGTCATGATCGGGCGGGCGGCCAGAGGAAATCCGTGGATTTTCCACCGGATGAAAACCTATTTTGAGACGGGGGAAGAAGAAGCGCGGCCGGATTTTTCTACCGTGCGCGACATGATCCTGCGGCACGCCGCCATGCAGGTAAAATGGAGAGGCGAATGGCGGGGAATGCGCGAGATGAGATCCCATATTGCGTGGTACACAGCCGGATATCCCCACTCGGCGGCGCTGAGGCGGGCGGCAAACCGGATAGAAACTTACAGTGAATTACAAGAGTTACTGGAGGGAGACTATGACTAGAAAATTAAGTGCGAAATTATTTGGCGATCAGTTGAATATTCAGCAGAAATTGCTGAACTTGATTTTGTGCATATCGTTAGTAGGCGGACTGCTGTCTATGATTGTGACGCAATTTCTGGGCTACAGCGTGGAGGGCAACGTCATGACCATGATTCTCGTGGGCGTGGGCGTTCTGTGCCTCTGGCTCTCCCTGAAGGGGAAGGTCACGCTCTCGGCGACGCTGGTCGTTATTGTGGCGGATATGATCGTATTCCCAGCTACGTTTCTCTTTAACGGGGGCATGGACAGCGGCATGGTGATCTGGCTGCTTTTGGGACTGACGTTTCCGTGGCTGGTCCTGACGGGATGGCTGTGCTATGTGATGTACATACTGAACCTCATCATGATTGTCGGCACCATTTATTTTGCCTTTTATCACCCGGAGTATGTTAAGAGTTTTTATTCCCCGTTTATGGCGACCACCGATATGGTGCAGTGCCTCACACTGGTGAGCATTATTATCGGCGTTGTGTTTAAATTTCAGAATTATGTATTTAACAAGCAGAGGAAGGAGCTTCTGAATCAGGAGAAAAATCTGATTTCCGCCAACCAGGCCAAGAGTGATTTCCTCGCGAATATGTCCCACGAGATCCGCACCCCGATTAACGCCATGTTGGGCATGAACGAGATGATTCTGCGGGAGAGCGAGGACGAGAGCGTCAACGAATACGCCACCAATATCCAGAGCGCCGGCAACACGCTGTTGGCGCTGGTCAACGACATTCTGGATTTTTCCAAAATCGAGTCCGGTAAAATGGAGATACTGCCGGATGAATACTGTGTATTTTCACTGATTAACGACAGCTACAACATGATACATATGAGGGCCACGGAGAAAAACCTGACCCTGGTGGTGAAGAATAATCCCATGCTCCCGTCGAAGCTCTACGGCGACGAGATCCGCGTGCGCCAGGTCATCAACAACCTGCTGACCAACGCGGTGAAGTACACGCCGACGGGCTCCGTTACCCTGATGATTGATTTTGAGAAAAAAGATGATGCCAGTATCGTCCTTGTCGTGTCCGTGCAGGATACCGGCATGGGAATCAAGCCGCATGACCAGTTAAAACTGTTCGAGTCCTTTCAGCGAATCGAGGAGAAGAAAAACCGCACCATCGAGGGAACCGGCCTGGGCCTCACGATTACCAAGCAGCTGTTAGACCTGATGCACGGCGAGATTTCCCTCAAGAGCGAGTACGGACGCGGCTCGATTTTCACGGTGAAGATTCCGCAGGGCGTCGTCTCCGACGAACCTATGGGCAATTTTGAGGACAAATACGACAATCAGGTCAGCGAGAAAACGCGCTATCATGAGAGCTTCCAGGCGCCGGAGGCCCGGATTCTCGTGGTGGACGACGTGGCCATGAACCTGGAGGTAATCCGCGCCCTTCTGAAAAAGACAAAGGTTCAGATGGATCTTGTCACGAGCGGAAGGCAGTGCCTGTCCATGATTCGGAAGAAAAAATATCATATCATTTTTATGGATCACATGATGCCGGAGATGGACGGCATCGAGACGCTGGAGCGGATGCGGCAGATTCCGGAGCACTGCAATCAGGATACGCCAGTCGTCGCGCTGACGGCCAACGCCGTGTCCGGGGCGGACAAGGAGTATCTTGCCAAGGGATTTAAGGATTATCTCTCGAAGCCGGTGCGCAGTAACGAGCTGGAGGAAATGGTGCTGAAATACATCCCGAAGGAACTTGTGAAGATGGCGGGAGAGACGTCCGAGGGAGACGATGAGGAGGGCTCCGCAGGCAGCGAGGGCGGCACGCCGTTCCAGCGGCTGGATTTCCTGGATACCAATCTGGGGCTGGAGTACTGCGGCGGCAGCGAGGAATTTTATCTGGAAATGGTACAGTCCTACTGGGAGGAAAAGCGGCAGGACGTTATGCAGAAGTATTATGACGCGAAGGATTGGACGAATTACCGGATTCAGGCTCACTCTTTAAAGAGCACTTCGCTCTCGATCGGCGCCGTGAAGCTCTCGGAGGAGGCCAAGCGGATGGAGCAGGCGGCCAAGGAGGAGGACGAGACTTATATTCTCAGCCACCACGACAAGCTGCTCACGCATCATCAGAAAATACTGGACCGCATCGAAAAAGCGCTTAATAATTAACGACGGATTTGTTTTTTGAGCGCGGATGGAGGTTGTGGAGATGGAATACAAGCGGATTGCTCACCGGGGGTTCAGCTCCCAGGCGCCGGAAAACACGAGAGCGGCCTTTGCGCTTGCAGTGGAGGGAAATTTTTACGGCGTGGAATGTGATATATGGAAATGCAGGGACGGCGTCTATGTGGTGTCCCACGACGAGCATTTAAAAAGAATGTGCGGCGTGGACAAAAAAATCCCGGCTATGACGTGGCCGGAGGTGAGCCGTCCTCCCATTGTGGGCGGCAAGAAGAAAAACGAGCATCCGCCGCAGCATATCATCCGGTTCACGGATTATCTGGCGGTCATGAGCCGGAGCGACACCATACATCCGGTGGTGGAGCTGAAAATGCGCTACACAGCGGAGGAGCTGCGGGAAATCGTCGCTCTGGTCAGACGCTACGGGCTCTTTGAACGGACTTATTTTATCAGTATGTACAGAGAAGTGTTGATCATGTTGAAGGAGCAGCTTGGGTTTCCGACTGAGCGGCTGCAGTATGTGTACGGCGTCTACGCGCCGGATAAATGGATTCCGGTGAATATGGAGCTGGAGCAGTGGCTCATTCAGAACCGGATCAATCTGGACACCCGCTACACCCTGCTGTCGGAGGGGAATGTAATCCGGCTGCACCGGGAGGGACTCCAGGTCAATGTGTGGACGGTGAATAAGAGGGATAAGGTCCGGGAAATGGTGGAGAAGTGCAAGGTGGATATGGTTACTACCGAATACTATTATGAATGAAAAGATAAAATTTTTTATTTAACGATAAATCTTTTCGTCTGAATGATTTATCTGAAAAAAAGATTTATAATTGTAATTTAAAAAAAGGGGAGGATTGGCGTGAAATTTTTGAAGGAATTGAAATGGAGCATTATTGTGATGGCGCTGGTATTTATTGCGCTGGGAATCGTCTTGATTCTGTACCCGGAGGCGACGATGACGACGGTCTGCTATGTGCTGGCGGCGCTTTTGCTCGTGCTGGGACTGGCGGCGCTCATCAATTATCTGCGCAAGGACATCACCGGGCTGATTTACCGGCACGACCTGGTGGTGGGGCTGAGCGCGATTCTGGGCGGCATTTTGGTAATTATCAAGGTGGACCAGCTGACGGCGCTGATTCCGGTGGTGCTGGGATTCCTTGTCACCATCAGCGGAATTTTGAAAATGCAAAATTCGGTGGACATGCTCCGATTAAAGCATGAGACGTGGTATGTGACATTTATCCTCGCCATTATCAATATTGTGTTCGGCATCGTGCTTTTAATCAATCCTTTTGCGGTGGAAATCCTTATCATGTGCACCGGCATCGCGCTGGTATATAGCGGGCTCACCGATATTTTTGTGACCATCGTCATCTCCCGGAGACTGCATGAGGTCAAGGAGGAGATGGAGCGGGGCATTTCCACGGAAGTGATTATAGACGCGGATTCGAGGGACGACGAAATTTGAGAATGCAGGAATTATTGTTGTAACCCATTTTTTAGAGAAGGATATCAAGTAAAGAAAAGATATCAATTAGAAGGGATATCAGTTAGAGAAAGATATCAATTAGAAATGATATCAATCAGAGAAAGATATCAATTAGAAACGATATCGATTATAAAAGGATATCAATGGGAGAAAAACGGATATGGCAAATTATCTG
>CANPZR010000009.1 GCA_947589175.1 uncultured Lachnospiraceae bacterium
GGGCGAGGAGAGGATTTTCCTCCTTGTTTTGCGAAGCAAAATCCGAGCCCCTCTGGGCGAGGAGAGGATTTTCCTCCTTGTTTTGCGAAGCAAAATCCGAGCCCCTCTGGGCGAGGAGAGGATTTTCCTCCATGTTTTCCGAAGCATTTATTTTTTTAATTCAGCTTCCATCAATGTTATTATATACTCAAAAAGGCGAATAAACAAGAGGGTACGGTCTTCCCTGGATTCACTGACAACAGCTTTTTGGAACATATCTTCTACGTTACATTTGTCACCTGCTATAAAATAATTCAGATCCACGCCGTACTCCCGATGAAGCTGTACCGCCTTATCCAGAGTCATAAGCGTCCTTCCGCTCTCGATTTTTTGATAGGATGAGACATCCCAGTACAATTTATTTGCAAATTCCTGCTGGGTAAGTCCGAGCTTCAGCCTGAGTTCTCTCAATTTTCTGCCAATCTCTTTTGTCTCGGCCTCGCTGATGATTCTGTTCATTGTTTCATTCACTCCTTTTTAATCCATGGTATCAACAAACAATGAAAGGATGATATGGATTTATATTCTTTTTTTCGGAATTATATTCCGTGTTTTGGCAAGGCAGAAACGAACGGAAAATATAACCACAGGAAAAAACTTTTCAAATGAAAGCGTCTGATGTACAATAATAGATAGCCTATACTTTAAATAACAAATTTTAGAGAAATGAGGAGATGTTCATGAGATTAAAGAGCAAACGTGGAATTTCTATTTTATTGTCCGCGGCATTGATATTATCCGGCAGCGCGTTCCCAGCCGCTCCGCATTATTGTCTGGCCGAAGCTGAGGAGGTTTCCGATGTATCGGATGCAGTCGGCGTAAATGTGGCATACCACACGCAGGATGAAATTCGCGCTTACGCGGAAAACAGCAAGGTTACGGTGGACGACCCGCTGAAATTTTCAGAAACGCCTAGTGCGGGTTCTCCCTATGTGCTTGGAAAACTGTCGGATGAAACACAGAAGTCAGCCATTGCGATGTTGAACCAGATCCGTTATATTGCGGGCATTTCCTATGATGTTACCTGGGATGATTCTTACGCGCAGCTGGCGCAGGCCGCCGCAGTATGCAATTACGCGAATGGCGGGCTGTCGCATTATCCGAATCAGCCGGCGGGAATGCCCGATAATCTGTATAAGATAGCGCAGGCCGGGGCGTCCAAATCCAATATTGCATGGTCGTCTAGGTCCGGCGTCAGCCTGAATGAGACAACAGCACTGCTATGGATGGAGGATGGCGATGAATCCAATATTGACAGGGTCGGACACCGCCGCTGGCTCTTAAATCCTTCTATGAAAATGACGGGTTTTGGCGCGATCAGCGGAAAAAAGGGAACATACAGCGCTGTTTATGCCTTTGACAAGAGCAATGATTCCGCAGAAGAGTACGGCGTGATGTGGCCGGCGCAGAATATGCCGATTGAATATTTCGGCACATATTTTCCGTGGTCCATTTCCATGGGGTACAGGGTGGACGCTGAAAATGTCAAAGTGACGCTTACCAGGATGTCCGATGGAAAAACATGGAATTTCTCACAGGCTTCTTCAGACGGTCCTTTTTATGTCAATAATGTTGGATATGGAGAAACCGGGTGCATTATTTTCCGTCCGGAAAACGGAATCAAAAAATATAAGGACGGAGATTCCTATCATGTGGAAATTACCGGATTGTCAGAAGGCGACGTCTCGTATACGGTAAAATTTTTCAGGATGAACCCGGAGCCAGAGCCGGAACCGGAGCCGGAACCAGAGCAGGCCGTTATAAAAAAACCGGCAAAAGTAAAGTTAAAAAGCTGTAAGCCGGCCGGAAAGAAAAAAATGACGGTATCTTGGAAAAAAATATCCGGAGCAGATGGTTATCAGGTTCAATATTCGATATTTTCCAGTTTTTTTATCTACCATAAGAAAACAGTAAAGGCTCGCTCCGTGAAACTGAAAAGCCTGTACTCCAAAATGACATATTATGTCAGAGTGCGCGCGTATAAAAAGGATGGAGCGGAAAAAATATATGGAAAATGGAGCGCTAAAAAGAAATGCACGGTAAAATAAGCGCCTGGTCTGTCTGGGATAAATCCGGAGAAACGGGGTCTTGGAGGGGAGATGGATATGGAACTCCGGCTGATTGATATAGAAAAGAGTTTTGGGGAAAAACAGGTTTTAAGGGGGATTTCCCTTGTGGCGGAGAGCGGAAAGGCGCTGGGGCTGCTGGGGAGGAACGGCGCGGGCAAGACGACGACGATCCGCATTCTTCTGGATGTTTTTCCCGCTGACAGGGGCGAGGTGCGGATTGACGGAAAGCCGATTGACCGCTCCCGGATTGGAATCGGATACTTGCCGGAGGAGCGGGGGCTGTACCCGAAGAAAAAAATCCTCGACCAGCTTCTCTATTTCGCGGAGCTCAAGGGGATGAAAGGGGCGGACGCCCTGAAGGCAGTGGATTACTGGCTGGAGCGGCTGGACATGACGGAGTACCGCAAAAAGCGGCTGGACACGCTGTCCAAGGGGAATCAGCAGAAAATCCAGCTGATCACGGCGCTTGTCCACGATCCGGACATCCTCATGCTGGACGAGCCCTTTTCGGGGCTGGATCCGGTCAATGCTATGCTCCTTAAAGACGTGGTAAAAGAGGAGATGGAGAAGGGGAAAATTGTCCTTTTTTCCAGTCACCAGATGAATTACATCGAAGAATTCTGTGACCAGATCGCGATTCTCCACGAGGGGCGAATCGCGGTGCGCGGAAGCATTCACGATATCAAGCGGGAACGCGCCAGGGATACGCTGATCGTGCGCTCGGAACAGGCGGAGCGCATAGCCCGCGAGTGGGGGACTGTATGTCAGGTGGCGGAGGATAGGACTCTGCTCATTAAACTGAACTCCCCGGACGAGAAGCAGTCGGTCATGCGGCGGCTGTCCGACCAGTACGACATAGATGAAATAAGGGTGTCCGAGCCCTCTTTGAACGAAATTTTTGTGGAATATACCGGGGGACCGGGCGCGGAGGATGAGCGGAAATGAAGCAGTTTGGAACGATTTTTCGGTTTGAATTTTTGAATTATCTAAAAAATAAGGTGTTTGTGGGCGTGACGCTGTTTCTCATGGCCGCGATTGTGATTGTCATGTTCTCTCCCCGGGCGGCGGGGCTGCTGGAGCAGGGCAGGGAGCCGGAAAAGAGCGAGAAGCCGGTTATGCTGCTGGCGGCGGATTCCAGTCTGTCCGGGCGGATGGACGACGTGTTAGCTTCTT
Source organism: uncultured Lachnospiraceae bacterium (assembly GCA_947589175.1). GTDB lineage: Bacteria > Bacillota > Clostridia > Lachnospirales > Lachnospiraceae > Eubacterium_F. The sequence continues at coordinate 3,282 of CANPZR010000009.1, forward strand.
TTGCGGATGCATTCTCGGATTATGACGTGCGCCTGACCGACGGAGATCCGGCTGGGATCCGGGAGCAGATTCTGTCCGGCGAGGCAGAGTGCGCTTTTGTTCTGCGGGATATTTCTTCCTATACATATTATGTAGACGATCTGGCTCTGTACGATATGAATACGAGCGAGGCGGACGAGATTCTGGGCCGCATGGCCCGCCGGGACGCCCTGATAGGAAAGGGGCTGAGTGGAAGCGAGGCGGATCAGATTCTCTCGCTGGCCATAGAGCACGATACAGAGAGGCTGGGGCAGGATCAGGCGCAGAATTTCTTTTACACCTATATTATGATTTTTGCCCTGTACATGGTCATTCTGTTTTACGGGCAGATGGTGGCCACGCATGTGGCGTCGGAGAAAAGCTCCCGGGCCATGGAGCTTCTCATCACCAGCGCGAAGCCGGTATCGCTGATGTTCGGAAAAGTCATTGCCTCCTGTCTGGCGGGCCTTCTCCAGCTGGTCTGCGTGTTCGGCTCCGCCTTTTTGTGCTTTCAGGTCAACCGATCCTATTGGAGCGGCAATGAAATTATCCGTTCTATTTTTGACATGCCCCTTCATTTGCTGGCCTATATGTTTTTGTTTTTCATCCTCGGCTTTTTGATCTATGCCTTTATGTACGGGGCGGTGGGGTCTACCGTTTCCAAGCTGGAGGATATCAACACGGCCGTGATGCCGATTACGCTGGTGTTTATCGCCGCTTTTCTCGTGGTGGTGTCCTCGATGTCCAGTGGCGATGTGGATAATATCTGGATGAAGGTGTGCTCCTATGTGCCGTTCACTTCGCCCATGGCCATGTTCACCCGCATTGCCATGAGCACCGTGCCCTGGTACGCGATTGTCGTTTCCGTGCTGATTCTGCTTGGCTCCGCCGTGGGAACCGGCGTCATCTCGGCGGGGATTTATCGGCGGGGCGTCCTGATGTACGGCGCCGCTCCCAAAATCGGGGCGGTCCTGAAGAAAGGAAGGTAGCTATGTCGCAGAATATAAAATCGGCCGTTTACGAGACGGAGCGGATCCGGCTTCATTATTACGAGGCGGGGGATTCGGGAGAGCCGCTGGTGATGATCCACGCCCAGGGGGTGGACGGGCTGAGTTTTAAAAATACATTCCGCAAATTATCGGAGCGGTACCATATTTATTCGGTGGACTGCTACGGGCACGGCGGCAGCCTTCACGACAGGGAAACGTACACGATCGCGGGCTGCGCGGAGCCGATTATAGAGTTTATTCAACATGTAGTGGGGGAAAAAGTGTTCCTTCTGGGACACTCCTCCGGCGGACTGATCGCGGCGTACATCGCGGCGGAGACGGATCTGTGCCGGCATCTTTTTCTGGAGGACGCGCCCCTTTTTTCCAGTCAGGGAGAAAAGCGGAAGAGGACATATAATTATGTGGACCTGTCCACGGCCTGCCACCAGTATCTGGCGCAGGACGCGGAGACGGATTTTCCGCTGTATTATTTTTCCCGCCAGTACGCGTGGAGGTTTTTTCCGGACAGGAATAGGGAAAAGCTGCGGGCGAAAATGATCCGCAAAGCGGCGAGGAACCGGAGAAGGCATCCGGAGCGGGATCTGCGCGTGATGTTCTGGACCCAGAGCGTTTTCAAGGGAATGAATGAGTACGATCCCCGGTTCGGGGAGGCCTTTTACGACGACAGCTTTCACGGCGGGATTTCCCACGACCGGATGCTGAGAAAAATTGAATGCAAGGCCAGTTTTTTTAAGGCGAAAACAGAGGAGACGGACGACGGCATTCTGCTGGCGGCGCTGGATGAGGAGGATCTGCGCCGGGTCACGGGGGCGCTGGCCGGATGCACGGTGAAGCGGTTCGAGTGCGGGCATGGGATTCATCTGGAAAAGGCAAAGGAATTTACGGACTATCTGCTGGAGGTCCAGGGGTAGAAATAAAGCGTTAAAGTTCCGGGATCGGAGCCTGAAAAAGATTTTAATTTAGAGATATAAAAAATTAAAAATAGAGCGATTGGAGGAAATGACATGCGCATCGAGGATTTAAAGGTAACCCATCATGGTCGGACGATTGACGGCACATTTTACCGGCCGGACGGCGACGGGACATATCCGGTGGTGATTATGAGCCACGGGTACAATGGGCACAAGACGGATTTCGACATTACGGCGAAGTATTTCGCGACACAGGGAATCGGGGCTCTCTGCTACACGTTCTGCGGGGGGAGCACGAGGGACGTCAGCGGCTTTCCCACCACGGAGATGACGCTTTTTACCGAGAAGGAAGATCTGTGCGCGCTGATTGACGAGATCCGGACCTGGGAGAAGGTGGATCGGATTTTCCTGTTCGGCGGCAGCCAGGGCGGGATGGTCTCGGCGCTGACGGCGGAGGCACGCGGAGCGGATGTGGACGGGCTGATTTTGCTGTACCCGGCGCTGGGCATCGCGGACAACTGGAACGAGCGGTTCAAAAATCCGGAGGATATACCGGACGAGGAGACGCTCTGGGATATGACGCTGGGACGGCGCTTTTTTGAATCTCTCCGGGATTTTCGCATAAAGGAGCAGGTGGGAAAATACGCGGGGAAGGTGCTGATTCTGCACGGGGCGGATGATGATGTAGCCACGCTGGAGTACAGCATCTGGGCCTCAAAACAGTACCCGGACGCGAAGCTGGAGATTTTCCAAAGGGAGGGGCACGGCTTCAGCGAGGATGGAAACCGCCGGATGGAGGCGATGACGCTTTATTTTCTCCACGAGTGCATGAATCCTTGACATTTGCTTCAAAATTTGTAAAAATAAGGGCATGGAAATCACACTTGGCTCCCTGCTGAGACAGGACATGATACAGGCATTTTCGTATCTGGCATACAGCATACCCGTGGCGGCTCTGACCGCCTTTTTGTCGTGGCTGTATGTTCGAAAAAGCAGGAAGAAGGGGGACAGGCTACATATCCGGGAGGCATTATCCGCAATTTTTGTGGCATATCTGGCTGTAGTGCTGTCGCTTACGCTGCTGAACCGCGAGGCGGGTTCGAGGCAGGACGTCAGTCTGGAGCTGTTCGGAACATTTCACCCGGATGTATATTCCATGTCATATGTGGTAGAGAACTTTTTTATGCTGATGCCCTTCGGCGCTTTTCTGCCGATTCTCTTTGATTTTTTTGGAAAAGTGCGGCGGTGCGCGCTGGCGGCGTTTTTGTTCAGTTTTCTGATTGAGACGGTGCAGTATGCGACGGAGCGGGGATATTTTCAGCTGGACGATCTGGTGCTGAATACGCTGGGAGCCGCGGTGACGGCGGGCGTCGTAATCGGCTGCCGAAAATGGTTCCGCGGGAAAAATAGAGCAGGCCGGGCCGGGGGTTCGGCCGGAAAGGGAGAAAATTATGAAAGCAGTAGTGACGAGAGTCAGTGAGGCCTCGGTGGAAATCGAGGGCGCGGTTACGGGGAAAATAGGAAAGGGATTTCTGGTGCTGCTCGGCGTGGGGCAGGAGGACACGGAGGAGGACGCGGCGCGCCTGGCGGACCGGATCTGCGGCGTCCGGGTGTTTGAGGACGAGGCGGGGAAAATGAACCTCAATCTGGAGAGCGTGGGCGGAGAGCTGTTAATCGTCTCCCAGTTCACCCTGTTTGCGGATTTAAAGAGCAGGCGTCCGGGATTCAGCCACGCGGCAAAGCCGGATCTGGCGGTTCCGCTCTACGAGAAGGTCATGGCGGAGTGCGAGGCGCGGGGATTTCATGTGGAGCACGGCGAGTTCGGGGCGGATATGAAGGTGTCCTCGGTCAACGACGGCCCGGTGACGCTTTTATTTGATACAAAAGCATAAAACGGCTTTTATTCTTTCCCTTTATAGGTTATAATGGAGTAAATGCGAAGATTCGTGAAATTTTGAGAACTAAAAGGAAAGAGAGGGCGAAAAATGAGAAAAACAAAGATTATATGTACCATCGGACCGGCCAGCGACAGCGAGGAGGTCCTGACGCAGATGTGCGAGGCGGGGATGAACGTGGCGAGGCTGAATTTTTCCCACGGCACCCACGAGGAGCACCAGGAAAAAATCGACATTATTAAGAAGGTGCGGGAAAAGCTGGACCTCCCCATTGCCATCATGCTGGACACCAAGGGACCGGAGTACCGCATCAAGACCTTTGAGAACAAGAAGGTCACGCTGGAGGACGGCGCTATGTTTTCCTTTACGACGGAGGACGTGGTGGGCAACGAGGAGCGGGTGTCGGTCAATTACGACCACCTGATCGACGATCTGGAGGTGGGGGACACCATTCTCGTCAACAACGGGCTCGTCATTTTTGAGGTAAAGGAATTAAAGGAAAAAGAGGCGGTGTGCCTGGTCAAGGCCGGCGGGGAGCTGTCGGACCGCAAGAGCATGAATTTCCCCAACCGGGTACTGCAGAACGAATATTTGAGCGAGCAGGACAAGGAGGACCTTCTGTTCGGCATCCGCAACGAGGTGGATTTTGTGGCGGCGTCTTTTGTTTCCACCAAGCAGGACATTCTGGATCTGCGGAATTTTCTGAATGAAAATGGGGGAGACGACATTGAGCTCATCGCCAAGATTGAGAACCGCTCCGGCGTGGAGCATATTGAGGAAATCTGCGAGGTGGCGGACGGCATCATGATTGCCCGCGGCGATCTGGGAGTGGAGATTCCCTTTATGGAGGTTCCCTCGATTCAGAAATATCTGATCAGCAAGTGCCGTCTTTTGGGCAAGCGCGTCATCACGGCGACGGAGATGCTAGAGTCCATGATTCACAATCCGCGCCCCACCCGGGCGGAGATTTCCGACGTGGCAAACGCGGTCTATGACGGGACGTCGGCGGTTATGCTCTCCGGGGAGTCGGCGGCGGGCAAATTCCCGGTGGCGGCGGTAAAGAGCATGGCGGAAATTGCCTCTTACACGGAAAAGAGCATCGATTATCAGGAGTGGTTCAGAACCACGAATTTTGACATACAGAACAATATAGACGCGATTTCACATGTGACCTGCGCGATGGCAATCGACATCAAGGCGAAGGGGATTGTGGTCAGCTCCCTCACCGGCGGCACGGTGCGTCTGGTGAGCCGGTTCCGCTGCCCAGTGGACATTATCGGCATGACCACCTCGAAGCGTGCGTGGCGCAAGCTGAATCTGTGCTGGGGCGTGACGCCGGTGCTCAGCGAGGAATTTTTCTCCGTAGAGGTCATGTTCTATCACGCCATGCACCACGCGAAGCGGGTGCTGAAGCTGGAGCGCGGGGACAACGTGGTCCTCACCGGCGGGCAGGCCAGCGGACAGAGCGGCAATACGAATACTATCCGGGTTGAATCCGTGAGATGATTTTGGAAATGGAGGACATAGATGAATAAAAATGATTTCAGCCGCCCGGTCTCTTTGAGGCAGGTGCAGATTACTGATGATTTTTGGAAAAATGAAATGGAGCTGGTGCGCAATGAGATTATTCCCTATCAGTGGGACGCGCTGAACGACCAGGTAGAGGGGGCGGAGCCCAGCTTCTGCATGAGGAATTTCAAGGTGGCGGGAAAGCAGAATAAGGAGCGCAGGGAGCAGGGCTCGTCCTTTGAGGAGCCGCAGTACACCTTCCGCGGATTTCAGGCGCTGCCAGAGGACATGGATCATCTGGAGGATAAATTTTACGGATTTGTTTTTCAGGACAGTGATTTTTATAAATGGGTGGAGGCCGTGGCATATTCTCTGACACAACACCCGGATCCGGCGCTGGAGAAGCTGGCGGACGACGCCATTGACATTGTGTGCGCGGCGCAGCAGGAGGACGGCTATCTGGACACCTATTATATTATCAATGGAAAAGACAAGATTTTTTCCAATCTGCGGGACCATCACGAGCTCTACTGCTTCGGCCATCTGACCGAGGGCGCCGTTGCCTATTACGAGGCGACCGGAAAGGATAAGCTCTTGAAGGCGGCGATGCGGTTCGCCGACTACATAGACCGGTATTTTGGCCCGGAGGAGGGGAAATGCAAGGGATATCCGGGGCATGAGATCGCGGAGATGGCGCTGGTGCGTCTTTACGAGGCCACCGGGGAAAAGCGGTATCTGGATTTGAGCAGCTTTTTTGTAGAGGCGCGCGGGCAGCGGCCGTATTATTACGACAGTGAAAATCACCCGGAGAAGATTGAAAAGGGAATGGAGAACGAGCTCCGCTACCACTATCACCAGGCGCATGTGCCGGTGCGGGAGCAGGACGAGGCCGTGGGGCACGCGGTGCGCGGCGTGTACCTGTACTCGGGCATGGCGGATCTGGCCCGTCTCCAGGAGGACGATTCGCTGTATGACGCCTGCGAGCGCCTCTGGGACAGCATTGTCAATGAAAAAATGTATGTGACCGGCGGAATCGGGGGTACGCATATCGGGGAGTCCTTTTCCTTCCCCTTTGACCTGCCCAACGACACCGCCTACGCGGAGACATGCGCGTCCATCGGCCTTGCCTTTTTTGCAAGAAGGATGCTGCAGATGACGCCAAAGAGCAAGTATTCGGACATTATGGAGCTGGCTCTCTACAACGGAATTTTGAGCGGTATGGCGTTAGATGGAAAGAGCTTTTTCTATGTAAATCCGCTGGAGGTTCTCCCGAAGGCGTGCAAGCTGGATGAGCGCAAATTCCATGTAAAGCCGGTGCGTCAAAAATGGTTCGGCTGCGCCTGCTGTCCGCCGAACCTTGCCAGGCTGTTGAGCTCCATCGGCGCGTATGCCTATACGGAAAAGGACGATACGCTGTTTGTCCATCTGTATATGGGTTCAGTTATAGAGAAAAATGTAAACGGCAAGACGGCGGAGATTTCCATTGAATCCGGGTTCCCGTGGGACGGCAATGTGCGGATCACGGCGGCGGGCTGCGAGGAACGATTCACCATCGCGTTACGGATTCCGGGCTGGGCGCAGGATTACCAGGTCGAGGGAGCGCAGGACGCTGACACCGAGCTGCGGGACGGCTACCTCTATGTGACGAAGGCGTGGAAGAAGGAGGATGCGCTAACCCTGCATTTCCCGATGAAAATCCGGGTGCTGCAGGCAGATACCCGCGTGCGGGAGGACGTCGGAAAGGCGGCGATTATGCGCGGACCGGTCGTGTACTGCATGGAGGAGGCGGATAACGGCGCAGACCTTCATCTGCTCACGCTGGATCCGGCAGGCGAGCTGCAGGAGATAGACCGGGAGATTGCCGGAACAAAGGTGAAGGCCGTGACGGCGAAGGGGTATCGGGAGGCCGCCAGGCAGCAGGCGGAAAGTGATACGCAACAGGCAGCAGGCAACATGCGACAAGTAGCAAGTAATATATATTATGACTACGCTCCGCCGGCGAAGGAGCCAGTAACGCTGCAGTTTATTCCGTATTATACCTGGGCGAACCGGGGCGAGAATGAAATGCAGGTATGGGTGCGGATTTAGAAACAGAAGCTAGAAGTTGAAAAAAACTATTGACAACTCCGACTGCGGTGTGGTAACTTAATAATCACACCGCAAGTAGGAGGTGGAAGCGATTTCAGACAGCGGCATGATATTCCTTGTCCTGCTGATTGCTTCATTGTTTGATCTGTCTTACTATCGGGTGCCGAACACATATCTGGCATCCGCCTTACTGATCAGCCTTTTCAGGCATTTGTTGGCGCAGGGCTTCTATGGCGTTTGTCCCTGGCTGTTGGGAATGATCATTCCCTTTATAGTGTGTTATGTGTTGTACCGATGCAGGATGTTGGGAGCATCGGACATAAAATTATTTTCTGTGATTGGAAGTTTTGTCGGTTTACGTCTGCTTTGTTCAATCATGTTGATGTCCCTCTTCTTCGGGGCAGCCATGGCAGCCGTCAAGATGATTTACAGAAAAAATATCTTTTGCCGGTTTCGGCAATTATCCAACTATGTAGCCTGTTTTATGAAGACAGGAAAATTAGAACCTTATTATGACAGAAAAAAAGAAGGCGATGATGGGATTATACCCTTTACGGTGGCGATCTCACTGGCGGCTCTTTACTGTCTCTTTTAGAATACGCGGGAAGAGGTGGTGGTTCCATGGAGGATGTCGTCCTGCTGCTCTATATGAAGGATGAAGAATATGGACGGAGGCTGCTTCGCTTTCTGCTGCGGCAGAAGAATCCGAGACTTCATCCGGAGTTAGTGACGTCAGAACATCTGGTAAAAAACCGGGTCGGGACTCCGACGCAGAAGTTATTAGTATTGACAGATAGAGAAGAAGTGACAGAGGATGAGAAAAAAGAAGTAATTTATTTGTCCAACGAACAGGACGCGAGAGGAAAAAGAATTTTTCAGTTTCAAAAGGCGGAGGGAATCTATGACGAGCTGCTTCGGTTTATGCCGGAGGCCCAGACGGGGGAGAGGGAGGCTCTGCCTGAACCGGAAAGAGGCGTGAAAGGGATTTTCGGGGTGTTTTCCCCGTCATGCCGGGGCGCTGCGCTGCTCTCCGTGCTTTTGTCCCAGTATCTGGGAGGCCTGGGGCGATGCCTGTATATCAGCATTGAGGGATTTCCCCTGTACTATGGGGATCGGCTGACGGACGAGCCGGATTTTGGCGGCCGCGGCATGGTAGAACTTTTATTTTCGCTGGAGCAGCCGGATTTTGCAGAGCGTGAGGAGGGACTGCGGCTCCCTTTTGGCAAGGCTTTTATGCTTCTTCCGGTGCCTCATTTTAAAGATCTGCTGGATTGCAGCGGGGAGGAGTGGAACCAGTTTTTGCAGAGACTTGTATCGGATTGCGGTTACGATAGTATTGTGGTGGAAATGGGGCAGATTTCCGAGTATCTTCTGGATTACATGGAGTGCTGTGACAGAATTTACATGCCGGAATTTCCGGACGGAGTAGAGTCTGTGCGCAGAAGAGTGTTTGAGCGCTGCTGCGCCATGGACGGACAGGAGGATCTAAAGAAAAAAATACAATGTGTGCGGATGGGGGATGAGTGTATGGAATGGGAGAGGGAATTATTTCAAAAAAGCGTGGCGCAAATGAGCGGGGACGCTGCGAAGATGGAATTTGCGGCCCGTGTGATGAGAGGGGGAGGGGAGTATGAGTGATTTGGCTGTGACGGCGGGTGAGACAAGGCGGCGGCAGATCCGGGAGGCAGTCCTGCAGGAGATTCCGCCGGGAGTCGAGATTCGGGACGATCAGCTGATGGCGCTTATTGAGGATGAAATCACAAGATTGTCTGGCCGGGAATATATCCGGCTGGAAGAAAAAAGGGAAATGCGCCACAAGGTGTTCAATTCGCTTCGGAAGATGGATGTTCTCCAGGATATTCTGGAAGACGAGGATGTGACGGAAATTATGGTCAACGGGCCGAATCACATTTTCGTCGAAAAAGAGGGGAGGATCATGGAGACGGGGCTGCATTTTGAGGACGCGGAGCGTCTGGAGGATATAGCCCAGCAGATTGCGTCCTCCGGCAACCGGATTGTCAATGAGTCCAATCCTATCCTGGATGTGCGGCTTTCCGATGGTTCCCGGGTGAATATCGTAGTGCCGCCCATAGCGATTGAGGGACCGGTGATTACCATTCGCAAGTTCCCCAAAGAGGCCATGACTATGGAGAAGCTGATCCGTATGGGAGCAGTCACGGAAGAGGCGGAGGATTTTTTGAAAAAAATGGTGGAGGCCCGGTACAATATTTTTATTTCCGGGGGAACGGGCGCTGGAAAGACTACGTTTCTCAATATTTTATCCAATTTTATCCCTCGCTCTGAGCGGGTGATTACGATTGAGGATTCAGCGGAGCTGCAGATCCAGCACGTTGACAACCTGGTGCGGTTAGAGGCGCGGAACGCCAATGTGGAAGGGAAAAACGCGGTGTCGATCCGGGATCTGGTAAAGAGCGCGCTCCGCATGAGGCCGGACCGGATTATCGTGGGCGAGATTCGGGATTCGGCGGCCATCGACCTTTTGACGGCCATGAATACCGGGCATGACGGTTCTTTGTCTACGGGACATGCCAACAGTCCTGCCGATATGCTGAACCGTCTGGAGACGCTGGTCCTGATGGGGTTAGACATTCCCCTGGCAGCTATCCGGCAGCAGATTTCCTCCGGCATTGACCTGGTGGTTCATCTGGGAAGGCTCCGCGACAAGTCCCGCAGAGTCCTGGAGGTGTCGGAGGTGGGAGACGTCAAAGAGGGAAAGATTCAGTTGTTTCCGCTGTTTCTTTTTGAAGAGAGCGGGGAGGAGAACGGCAGGGTTATGGGAGAGCTAAAGGCGACGGGCACGAAGCTGAAAGCGGTGGAAAAAAGCCAGAGAGCGGGGGTGGTAATTTGAAAGACAAGCGGCAAAAGCGCGCTGACCGTGAAAAAAATGCCGGGATGGATTATACCATTTACCGCTACTCGAGGCAGGAATGGATCAAATACGGCGCTCTGGGATTTGCGGGAAGCTTTCTGGTTTTGTATTTGTTCTATCACAGTATGGCCGTCGGCGTTTTGTTGGGCGTGCCGGGGGCGGCATTATTTTTGAGGCACAGGAACGCGGCTTTGGTTAGAAAACGGCAGTGGCAGCTCATGATTGAGTTCAAGGACGCCATGGACAGCTTTGTGGCGGCGTTAGTGGCCGGGTATTCTATGGATAATGCGATTACGGAGGGGAGGCGCGACCTGATGCAGATGTACCAGCGGGAAACGCCCATGACCAGGGAACTGGATGAAATCCGGCGCAAATTGAGGCTGGGTCAGGCGCTGGATCAGTTGCTGTTAGATCTGGGGAGAAGAAGCGGAGTGGAGGATATTGTGACATTCGCGCAGATCTACAGCACGGCCAGGCGCAGCGGGGGGAATCTTGTAAAAGTCATGAAGAGGACTACCGGGCAGATTGGAGAGAGGATGGAGGTACAGCGGGAGATTCGGACTGTCATTGCCGGAAAGAAGATGGAGGCGTCCTGCATGATGGTCATTCCCGCGATGATTATTGTGTATCTTCAGGTTTTCTCCCCGGGTTTTCTTGACCCGCTCTATCATGGACTTATGGGCCGGATGTTTATGAGCGCGGCGCTGGCCGTGTATGCTGCCGCCGTGGTGTGGAGCCGGAAGATTATGGATATTGGCGGCGTTTAAAAAGGGAGGAGGGCGCCTATGGGCGACAAACTGTATGACTGGCTGCATGCGGATCAGTGGGTGAAAAGGAGCGGTAAGACAGAAGAATATTTACAGCAGATCTACCCCAGAGAGGATAAAGAAAAGAGGCGTCGGCAGTTCTGGAGCGGGAAAATTATTCTGCTTCTGTCGATGGTGCTGGCAGGGATTTTGCTCTTTCTGTACTGTTTTACGGCGGAACCGGCGGAGTCGATGCTGAAGGGGGGCGGTCAGGTGCAGAGGCAGGAGGGAGACTCGGTAATCCGAATGACAGTCACGGCTGAGAATGAGGGCGGGAGCTGGAGAAAGGAAATGGCGTTTCCGGTAAAGCAGAGGAAATTCACGCGGGAAGAAAAAGCGGAGCTGGAAAAGCAGGTGCATGAGTATCTTATGAAAGCGCTGCCGGGAAAAAACGAGTCGCTTAAAGGAGTGACGCGTCCGCTGCAGATGCCGGATCGGGCGATGGACGGAGAGGTGGAACTTGCCTGGTTTACAGACGAGCAGTATCTGAATGAGGACGGTTCCCTGAAGCCGGAGAGCATTCCGAAAGAGGGCGCCGATACGGAGATTGTGGCGGAGGCATCCTGTCGGAACTGGACGCACAGCTTTACGTTCTCCGTTCATCTGGAACCGCCGCGATTTACGGACAGGCAGGCGGCGTTTAAGCAGGTGAGGCAGTCGGTTCTGGAGGCGATGAAAGAGCAGAAGACAAGTGATATCGTACAGCTTCCCGGTCAGGTCGGGGATATCCGAATCACCTATGAGACCGAAGAAGCCAGATCCTATGCGCCGGTGCTTCTGGCTCTGGGAGCGCTGATCCTTATGCCCTTTCTCTGGCGGGAGCAGCAAAAGAAAAAGGCGGAGGAGCGAAAACAGCAGCTGTTCTTGGATTATCCGGGAATCGTAAACCGTTTTATGCTTCTGCTCGGGGCGGGGCTTACGGTTCGAAAATCGGTGGAGCGACTGGCTGCGGAGTATGAGGCGGGCCGCACGGAGGGAGAACCGGTCCGATATGCCTATGAAGAGCTCTGCATTATGAACCAGGAGATGCGGGACGGGCTTTCCGAGGGGCAGGCGCTGGAGCATTTTGGCAAGCGCTGCCGGATATTTCCCTATTTGAAGTTTGCCTCGGTCGTCAGCCAGAACCTGAAAAAAGGCGCGGATGGATTAATGGAAATTCTTGAAAAAGAGTCCATGGAGGCGCTGGAAGAGAAAAAGCAGCGCGTGCTGCAGATGGGGGAGCAGGCGGGGACGAGGCTGCTTCTCCCGATGATGCTTTTGCTGGCGCTGGTCATGGGAATTATTATGGTTCCGGCGTTTATGACTATGTAAACTGTGTACAAAATCAAAAAAGAACAAAAGGAAAGGAGAATTTAGTATGGGTACTTTAAAAAATTTCTTTCAGGAAGAAGATGCGGTGGGGGTTGTGGAGATTATTTTAATTCTGGTCATTTTAGTTGCGCTGGTACTTCTTTTTAAGGAGAAAATAACACAGGTGGTGAACAATGCGTTTAAATCCTTTACAGACGATACGAACAAAATCCTCAAATAGTGTGCCCGGCAGCATTACCGTGTTTCTGAGTCTGACGGGAATCCTTATCATGGCGATGCTTGGCACGCTGCTGGAGACAGCCCGGTACGAGGCCTGCGGCAATCATGCGGAGCGGACCCTGCGGACCTCCGCGGAGGCGCTGCTGGCGGAATATAATCGCCCTTTATACGATCGCTACGGATTGTTTTTCCTGGAAAATGCGGGGACGCCTTATGAACAGGTAATCGCAGAGTATGCGGGAGATACGTTTGAGGCGGCGGGCAGGGGAGAGATGGATTTTTTCAGAGGCCAGATCGAGGAGATAAGCGTCACGGACCGGACGTGGATCGGAGATGAGAAGGCGGAGCCTCTGCAGAAGGAGATAAGCAGCATGATGATGCGCAGCCTCACAAAAAAGCAGCTGAATAATTTCCTGGGAAAGATTTCGGGAGTTTCGGATACGGAGAGTCAGGCGGAGAAGATTGAGGAAACTGTGGAGCAGGAAAAAGAGGCGGCTCAGATGGATGAAGAACTGATAAAGCTTATGAAGCTTGTGGACGGCATTTCCGTATCGGGCGGAAAGGTAAAGGGAAGCAGGGCTTTTATCAAAATGTTTGTCGTGAAAAAGAAAAAACCGCAGAATTTTGGAGTCACGGAAAAGGCGGTCTGGAAGGCGATGAAACCCGGCCTGGACGATACGCCCCTGCATTTTGAGGACATGAATAAGTCCGGTTTTTTAAAGAAGATAAAGCAGGCGCTGGAGCTGACCGATGAGGCGGCGGCGCTGGCGGACAGCCTGAAAAAAAAGTGGCGTGCGACGGCGGGAAAAAACACGGAATTTGCAGACCACGATAAGAGGATGGGGGAAATTCTCAATAGTTTTTCCGTGCTGGAAGGCAACAAGAAAATCCTTTTAGAGACTCAGGAGCTGCTTGCCGGGGACGTCGCCGAGGAGACAGGAGAAACCTTGAAAAAACTCTGGAAAGGTTATGATACGGAAAGCATTGTGTTTGACTACACAGGCGTGGAGGAAAAGGGCGGCGGCGAAAACCCGCTGGACGCGCTGGGCTCCGCCTGGGGAGACGGAATCCTCAATCTGGTGTGCGAGAATCCCGATAAGCTCTCAGACAAATCCGTGAACGCTCCGGACAATTTTGCCGCGCTTTATGGGGAGAAAGAGGAGTCGGAGGATTACGGAAAGCGGGTGGACGCCCTCTCGGATGAGGAGTCGGTGGAACTGTCCGGGGTTCTTGGGGATGTTGGCAATTACGCCATGGATGAATTTTGCCTGGATTCCTACATACAGGAACACTTTGACAATTACGCGGAAAGTGGCTCCGGCTGGAAAAGGGCTCTCGATTACCAGTGGGAATACATTGTAAATGGCGGGAAATCCGACCGGGCCAATCTGGAGGGAGTCTTAAACCGGATTCTCCTCATTCGGACCGTTATAAATTTTGCGGCGATTTATAAGGACGCGGGGAAAAAGGCACAGGCCTATGGCGCTGCCGCTGCTGTAGTGGGATTTACAGGCATGGAGCCGCTGATTCGGCTCATGCAGACATTGATTCTGACGGCGTGGTCGTTCGTGGAAAGCATGGTAGACCTGGCAGGTCTTTTGAAGGGAAGGGATGTTCCCCTTGTAAAGACGCCGTCGGGAATACTTACAACATTTCCTGAAATTTTTGCCATTACACGAAGCGCCATTACAGGCCGCGCGGAAAAATTTAAAAAATCCGGGAATAAATCCTTTGGCTATAAAGAATATCTTCTTTTGTTTCTGGCTGTTTCCGGTCAGAACGTCAGGCGGTACCGGATTATGGATCTGATTCAGTGGGATATGGTGGAGAACGGCTATTCGGAATTTAAACTGGGACAGTGCGTATTTTCCATAGACGTCCAGGGGAGGTTTTCCTTTCCCTCGCGGTTCTTCCGAATGCCTACGTTGGAGCAGATGCTGGAGAGGAAAATTCAGAGTTATCCATCCGCCTGCCGGATAAGAGTTTCTTATGCCTGAACATAGGAAGCCCGGGATATCGAGGCGGGAAAGGGTATTCTATCATATTTTCATTGAGAGGGGGGAGGAATCAGTCTATGGCAATCTTTGAAGAAAAGCATGCTGTTCTGCGAGATTTTTTTTATACAAATAGAATACCCTTTCCCGCCTTGAATTTTGCAAGGAGAGGGTCATTGACGGTGGAAGCGGCCCTGGTGCTGCCGCTGTTTCTCTTTGCTATGATTCTTCTGGGCTATCTGGGAGTGATGATCCGCTGTCAGGACGAGGTGCAGTGGGCGATGACGAGGACAGCCAGGGAGGCGGCAGTGGAATATGCGGCTTCAGAAAACCGCGCCTCTGTCAGCCGGGCGGCCTGCCTGTTGAAAATGAACCGCTATCTGGGAGGAAGCGGGATGTATATTTCGCTGTTGGATTCCCGGCTGCTTGCGGAGGGAGAGGAAATCGACCTGGTGTCTGAATACCGGGTGAAACTGCCGTTTCGGCTGCTTTTTGCGGATACCATGAAATTCCGGCAGCGGGTGCATGTCAGGGCGTTTACCGGAGTGGAGTCCAGGGCGGGAGAGTCAGATGGGAAAAATGACATAGTTTACGTGACTGCTACGGGCCGGGTATATCACCGGAAGCGGAATTGTCCCTATCTGAAACTCAGTCTTTCTCAGGTCAAATATGAAGATCTGCCGTCGCTGCGCAATGAGGGCGGGGGAATATACAGAGCCTGTGAAAAATGCAGTTCGGGAAAGGTTTTTTCGGTCGGTCAGGCGGTCTGGATTACAAATTATGGGGACCGGTATCACAGTTCGGGGGCTTGCAGCAAAATTCGGCGGGATATCCGCAAAATAAAGCTGTCGGAGGCGGGAGGACGCGCGCCGTGCAGCAAATGCGGCAGCTCGGAAGGGAGATAGAGATGGAGAGAGAAGTCATAGGGCGGATGATTGCGGGAATTGCGGCATTTTATTTGATTGCAATGTCCGTCATTGACATAAGAAAAAAAGAAATTCCCGTGTTTCCGGGCATTGCCTGTACATGCGCCTTGACAGGCCTGCAGGCAGTGGCTGGTGCGGGATTGCGGGCGAGTCTGGCCGGCGCCGCGATCTCCGTTTTTCTGTGGGGCGTCAGCCGGGTTACGGCAGGCGCGATCGGAGAAGGGGATGCGCTGATTTATGCCGTCACCGGGGCGGCTCTTGGATTTTGGCTCAATCTGGAATTGCTGGCGGTGAGCTTGTTTTTCTCTGCCGTAGCGGGAATCGCGCTGCTGATAGCCCGCCGGGTATCCGCGAAATCCCGGATTCCTTTTGTGCCTTTTGTGGCAGTTGGGTACGGGGTGGTGATGCTGCTTTGAGACGCGGGGGATATTATACGCTGGAGGCAGTTTTTGTCATGAGCATTTGCATTTATATTTTAATGGCAATTATGATCGGAGGCTTTTACGCGCATGATTCCCTGGTTCTGGAATCTGAGGTCAATGAGATGGCTGCCGCGTGGCTGGCGGAGCCGGATGGAACGGGGAACGCGGCGTGGAGCGGGAAAGCGCGAAAAGCGCTTGAGGGGAAATTGTGGCTTATGGATGTGAGGAGCGTATCGATAAAGAACAAATGGCAGTCCAAAACGGTTCAGGTGAGCTATGTTCTGCCGGTTTCCTTCGGACTTGTGAAAAAAATTTTGTCAGGCGGGAAGTCTGTAATGGTTTATGAAACTACACGGGAGGAACTGGTTCCGGCAGAATATATCTGGACATTTGGCAGAGAAGAGGGAGCCGCTGATGCGGCGGAACGGAGGAAAGAATGAAGAGTGAGATCTGGCAGGATGGCACGGGCAATTATCTGAAAATACTGGGGGGAGAGATGGATGATTTCAGCGAGAGAATTTTTTCCTATCAGGATATCCGGGGATTCCTTCCTATGGAAGTGAGAAGGATTAACGGCGAAAAGGAACTGTTTTATCCGATATCTGGAAAGATTACCTTGGGACAATACCTTTCTCAGAATAATTTTGACAGGGAAGACATCCGGCGTTTCGTGCAGGAAATTTTGGATATGGCGGATCGGCTGGAAGAATATCTGCTGGATTGCAATGGGATGGCGTTAGAGGAAGATCTGCTGTTTGTGGATCAAAAGAGCGGGGAGCTGGAGGGAGTTTATGCTCCGGGTGAAACGACAGAATTTGTGCGCGCCCTGGGAGGCCTTTTGGAATCTATCATGGAGAAAATGGATCACAAAAACCGGGAACTTGTTTTTTTTGTGTATGGAATGCACACACTGACCAAGGAGGCGGGATGCACCAGAGAGGCGCTGAGGGAGTACGTGTCGGAGGAGAAAAAAGCTCCGCGGCCGGAAAAGAGCAGGCCGGGAGAGACAGAGGATCAGCAGAGGGCGCACGGGCAGGATAAAAAAAATTCGGTGCGCGAGATGCATCGTCCTTCTGGGTTTTCGCAAAATAGGGCGAGAGAGAAGGAGCTGACGGAAAAAATTAAAGGCTATATTTTGCCGGGGATAATTCTGATATGCGGTATTTTGTGCGCGGTTATTGTGTGGAACAGCGGAGTTTTCCGAACGGCGGTAACAGGCCGGATTGACAAAAGCAAGCTGTTTCCGTCCTTTGTTTTTTTGGCTGCTGTCATCGGATACGGCGTTTATCGGACGGTTCCCGGAAAAGCTGATTCCCATAAAAGGGCGTCAGGGAAAAAGTACCTGATCCGGGAGCGGGAGGAGGACGACAGCAAAAAGGTGTGTCTGATTCCGCAGAAGAGAGCGGGGGAACCGCTGCCGGTAAAGGAGTTCCCCTTTCGAATTGAAAATGTGAAAATCATGCGGCGGGGAGACCGGATTGTAGTGGTGGATGAGGAGAGCGACCAGGGAAGCTTTGTCAATGACAGGCGACTGGTGCCCTGGGAGGAATTTCCGGTGCAGGACGGGGATCTGATCCAGCTGACAGACAATGAGTATATTGTGGAGATTACTCAGTCCTCAT
Organism: uncultured Lachnospiraceae bacterium; assembly: GCA_947589175.1. Lineage (GTDB taxonomy): Bacteria > Bacillota > Clostridia > Lachnospirales > Lachnospiraceae > Eubacterium_F. Next base: position 20,903 of record CANPZR010000009.1, read on the forward strand.
ATGTCATATGACGGATGAACTGTTTGTGGAAAAAATCGCTGTCTGCTAAGGAGACGGTGCAAATTTCGGGGAGGGAGAGACAGGCCGGAAAGGATGGCTGTTCGTCTGCCTCATACTCGTTTACGGCGTAGTGAAAGAGCCCTCTGAGACAGGTATTGCCCATGGGGATTACGGCGTCAGGGGATACGCCGGCAAACATGTGGAGCGTCTGGCACGCTTCCGGCTCCAGATAGAATCCAAAACCGCCGCCCAGATAGAGGACGGGGATCTGTCGCGGCTCCAGACCCGCTTCGCGGCACAGCGTCTCAATACCGGCGGCCACCGCGGCTGCGGCGGTCTGAACCTGCCGGAAGTCTTCGGGTGTAAAGAAAAGGGGCTTTCGGTCCGGGGAGACGCCCAGGCGGATTCCCTCTCTGGGAAAGGAGGGCCGGATGATTCCCTGCTTATCCACATATCCCCGGGAAATCAGCTCCTTGCACAGAGAGATGGCGCCGGAGCCGCAGATTCCGGTGGGGAGCCGGTTGCCGATGGTGGTCAGCAAAGGCTGCAGGCGCTTTAACGCGACCCGGGTAATGGCTCCGGGAATGGCCGGGCAGCCGCAGGAGAGTCCGCTTCCCTCGAAGGCGGGGCCGGCGGCTGTGGATGCGGCGAACATGCGGCCCTCATGACAGAGCAGCATTTCACCGTTGGTGCCCAGGTCTGCGAATAAGTAGTTCAGGGAGTTATTCCTGCGGCATGCCAGCATTCCCGCCGTGATGTCTCCGCCCACAAAAGCCGAAATCCACGGGAAGATGAGGATTTGGCACGAGCCGCGGACCAGAGGCCCCGGCGTGCGTTCTTTCAGCGTAAAGGGGCTGGCGGAAAGAGGGCGGCAGTCCCAGCCCATGAGAAGATGGATCATGGCCGTGTTTCCGCCAATCAGGCACAGGGTGAGCTCCTCAGGAGCTTGCTCATTGCCTCGCATCAGCAGCGACGTCTGCTGCTCTATGGCCTGCCGGATATAGTCTTTCAGGGCCGGCCCTTGTCCCTGGAGGGACGCCTGGATGCGGGACACGACGTCGGCGCCAAAGGAGCGCTGCGGATTGGGGAAAACAGCGCTCTTACGCAGTTTTCCCGCGTTTCGGTCAATCAGCGCCAGGGCTACGGTCGTGGTGCCAAGATCAATGAGCAGGGTGTCGCCCGAACCGGGAACCGGAGACATGTCCTCTAAAGAAATCCCCTGGATGGAGTCGGAGCGGCCGGGAAGGGTGACGGTGACGCCGCCCTTGGGAATCATGGCGCAGTCGAAGGAATACTGCCGGCCGTCGCATCGTCTCGCGCCGTGGCAGTTGCAGGGAAGGGCATAGCCGCCCTCCTCCAACAGCGTGAGAATGGATTTGGTATTGGAACTGTCTGCTTTTATGGAAACTTGCATGGCGACCTCCTGAGTGAATGGATTGACCGGTTACCGGTTTATATGATACAATCTTATCATAAATATTAAAAGGTTTCCATGAAAAGAGGCAGATATGCAGCAAAAAACGAAAATTCCGGTGATAACCCTGATATTGGCTGCCATAAATATACTGGCATATGTGTATGTCTCATGGCAGGGATCGGTGTATGACACGGATTATATGATTGAGATGGGGGCGCTCTATGAGCCTTTAGTGATTCAGCAGCATCAGTGGTATCGGCTTGTCACGCACTTTTTTCTCCACTACGGGTGGGATCATCTGTTTAATAACATGATTTCCCTTCTGATTCTGGGATATGCGATGGAACAGGTCATGGGAAAAGCCAAATATTTGATTTTATATTTTCTCTCAGGAATTATTGCAGGAGTTACTTCAATCGTTTATAATGTAGCTATTGGGGCAGAAGCTTCGGTTTCCTGCGGTGCTTCTGGAGCCATTTACGGGCTGATGGGAGCGCTTCTGGTTCTCCTGGTCAGAGGCAGCAGGGGGCGGAGAAGTTCAGAAGTCTTGCGCTACCTGTTGTATCTGGGAATCAGCTTGTACAGCGGTTTTCAGGATACAAGCATTGACGCGGCCGCCCATGCCGGAGGCTTTGCGGCGGGATTTATAATCTGTCTGCTCCTGACAATAGGAAAGCGAATGGAGGTTACCTATGAGAGTTAATATTTATTATGGAGGAAGAGGGCTGATTGACGACCCGACCCTGTTTGCTATTGAGAAGATTACCAAGGTACTGGATGAACTGCAGGTGACTGTGGAGCGGTATAATTTATATGAAGAAAAGAGCAATATTATGGTGCTGCCCAAGACGCTGAAGGGAGCGGACGGCGTTATTTTGGCGGCCTCTGTGGAGTGGTACGGCATCGGCGGTTTTCTGCACCAGTTCCTGGACGCGTGCTGGCTGTACGGGGATAAGGAAATTATTTCCCGTATTTACATGCTGCCGTTAGTGATGGCTACCACTTATGGGGAGAGGGAGGCGGAGTATTCCCTGATCCGGGCCTGGGAGATGTTGGGAGGCGTTCCCTGCGAGGGGCTATGCGCCTATGTGGAGGATCACGTTGAATTTGAGACAAACGCGGAATATAACCTCATGATTGAGAAAAAGACGGAGAATTTTTACCGCGCTATTTCGCGGAAGATAATTACTTTTCCATCCAGCAGCATGAAGGTAAAGCAGGTGCTTCTGCGGGGAAGCAACATGTCTCTGACCCCTCAGGAGAGCGAACAGCTCTCTGCCTATGTGTCCAATGACAGCTATGTGAAAAAGCAGAAGGAGGACATAGAAGAGCTGGCCAGCATATTTAAGGGAATGCTGGGAGAAAATAAGGATTCGGATGAATATATAGAAAAGCTGACGGAGCATTTTTATCCTCTGGATGATATGAACGCTATATTCCAGATCGATCTGGTGGATGAGGATTCTTCCATAGTGATAGATATACGGGAAGATAAGCTGAACTGCTACCGGGGATCGGTGGACCGGGCGGATGTCACCGCAAAGGTGAAGTCCAGTGTGTTCAACGATATTGTGGCGGGGACCAAGTCGTTCCAGGGGGCGTTTATGTCCGGGGAATTGTCCGCTCAGGGCAATTTTAAGATACTGAGGCATTTTGATACGATGTTCCGGTTTCAGAATAAATAAAAGATAGTCGGCAACGACGGAATGGAGGTTATCTATGAGAGATCCTAATTGCATTTTCTGCAAAATCCTGGCGGGAGAAATCCCCTCTGCCGTAGTGTACGAGGACGATGATTTTAAGGCGATACTGGATGTGAATCCGGCGGTGCGGGGGCATGTGATTATTCTTCCGAAAAATCACGCGGCGAATATTTTTGAGCTGCCGGATGAAGACGCGTCTAAGGTAATGGTGGTGGCGAAGAAGATTGCCGCGGCTGTCCGGAAGACGTATTCATGCGATGGGGTGAATATTCTTCAGAACAACGGCGCGGCGGCGGGCCAGTCCGTATTCCACCTGCATGTCCATGTGATTCCCCGTTATGAGGGAGACACCGATTCCATTAATATCGGATGGCGTCCGGGCGAGACGCCGGAGGATCTGGCGGACATTGCCGAAGAAATCAAAAAAAATCTATAGGGGGGAGATACGGACATGAAAAAGATTATTCTCACCGGAGGAGGAACCGCCGGTCATGTGACGCCTAATATCGCGCTGCTTCCTGAACTGGAAAAGCGGGGGTACGAGGTGCACTATATCGGCTCTAAGACAGGAATAGAAAAAGAACTCATCAGCAATTTTGACATACCATATTACGGAATTTCGTCGGGTAAGCTCCGCCGGTACTTTGATGTGAAGAATTTTACGGATCCTTTTCGGATTATAAAGGGGTATGCGGAGGCGGAGAAGATTATTAAGACGGTCAAGCCGGATGTGATTTTTTCCAAGGGCGGCTTTGTGACGGTTCCTGTGGTGAAGGCGGCGAAGCGTCGGCATGTGCCCTGCGTTCTCCACGAATCGGACATATCGCCGGGCCTTGCCAACCGGCTCTGCATTCCGTCCGCGGCGGCCATATGCGCCAATTTCCCGGAGACGTTAGAGCATCTGCCCAAGGATAAGGCGCATCTCACCGGATCGCCGATCCGCGGCGAGCTCTTTTCAGGAAACCGCCTCAAGGGATTAGACTTCTGCGGGTTTACCGCCAACAGGCCCGTGATTCTCGTGATTGGCGGGAGCCTCGGATCCGTGCGGGTCAACGAGGCGGTGCGGGCGATTTTGCCGGAACTTTTAAAGAAATATCAGGTGATCCACCTCTGCGGAAAAGAAAAGGTGGATGAATCCCTGCGCAACACAGAGGGGTACGTCCAGTATGAGTACATCCAGAAGGAGCTGTGCGACCTGTTAGACGCGGCGGACCTTGTAATCTCCCGCGCAGGCGCCAACGCCATCTGCGAGCTGCTGGCGCTGCACAAGCCTAATATTCTGATTCCGCTGTCATTAGAGGCGAGCCGGGGCGACCAGATTCTGAACGCGGCTTCCTTTGAGAAACAGGGCTTCAGCTATGTAATCCGAGAGGAGGATCTCACCAGTGAGAAGCTGCTGGCCGCAATTGCGGAGGTAGATGAGAAGAAGGCGGATTACCAGGCGGCCATGAGAGCCAGCAACCAGCAGAACGCCGTGACGATGGTGGCGGATATTATCGACGAGGTGGCCAATTCGGCGAATTAGAGCGAAATACGGCATTTTTTATACAGAACTGTC